>DATMEI010000078.1:0-8643 GCA_035556995.1 Streptomyces sp. | reverse complement strand
CCCGGCCCCGCCCGTGCCCGCGCAGGCCGCCGCGACCGTCACCGCGGTGGAGGCCGCGCGATGATCCGCGTCCTGCTCGCCGACGACCAGCCGCTCATGCGCGGCGGCTTCCGCGCCCTCATCGACGCCGAAGACGACATGACCGTCGTGGCCGAAGCCGCCGACGGACCCGCCGCCGTCCGCCTCGCCGCCCAGTTCCGGCCCGACGTCGCCCTGCTCGACGTGGAAATGCCCGGCGGCGACGGCATCAGCGCCGTCCGCACCATCGCCGCCGACCCCGCGCTCGACGAGATGCGCGTCGTCATGCTCACCAACTACTCCTTCGACGCCTACGTCTTCGACGCGCTGCGGGCCGGCGCCGCCGGATTCCTCGTCAAGGACATCGTGCCGGAAGACCTCCTGCACGCCGTACGCGTCGCCGCGCGCGGCGACGCCCTGCTCGCTCCGTCGATCACCCGCAAGCTGATCAACCGGTACGTCACCCAGCCGCTCCGCACAGGCGCCGAGAAGGGGCTGGAAGAGCTGACCAACCGCGAACGCGAGGCTGTCGCCCTGGTCGCGCAGGGCCTGTCCAACGACCAGATCGCCGACCGCATGGTCATCAGCCCACTGACCGCAAAAACCCACATCAACCGGGCCATGGCCAAGCTCCACGCCCGCGACCGCGCCCAACTTGTGGTCCTCGCCTACGAATCCGGCCTGGCAGCGCCACGCAACCCCTGACATCGGGCGGCCCGCAGCCGCCAAGACCCTCGCCGTGCACTTGTTCATGTCGACGGCGGACCGGTAGGCGACTGTCACGGAAGGGGTCGCGAACCGGTCCGCCGCCGGGTCTGTCGGCGGAGCGGGCCCCTCAATACGGGTGCCGGTCCTTCTTGTTGGTCCATGCCTCGTACGCCTTGAGTCCGAGTTCCGGGTGGACCTGCTCGATGTTCAGGCGGCGCTCATCGAGGGGCTTCTGGAAGTCCTCGTACTGGAAGGAGTCGTCGAATCCTATGCGCCGTGTGTCGTCCAGGTCGCAGCTGAAGTACACGTTGTCGATCCGCGACCAGTAGATGGCGCTCATGCACATGGGGCACGGGGCGCCGCTGATGTAGATCGAGCAGTCCTTGAGCATGCGGGCGCGCTCCGGGACGGGGTCGGTGGAGCCCTCGGGGCGCGGTATGTACTCCAGGGTGCTCTCGTTCTGATGCTCTTCGGATATGGAGGGCGCCTCGGGGTTCAGATACTCGACTGCCTTGCGAATGCACTCCACTTCGGCATGGGCGGTGGGGTCTCCGGTCAGCAGTACACGGTTCTGGCCGCGGGCGATGACGTCTCCGTTGTGGGTGATCACGGCACCGAATGGGCCGCCCCAGCCGTTCTCAACGGATTCGGTGGCGAGCCGTACCGCCTCACCGACGAGCTCCTTCTGCTTCATGCGGGACCCTCCGATCAGCATCGGTTCCTCTGCGTAATCGCCGGTCACCGGAACGCAATTGTCCGAGTTGCACCGAAAATCACATTTGCCTACGCTACCTGAGATGAGTTCCCGTGCAAGCCGTGATTCCACGGCTGAGAGCGCCACAGTTGTGACCTCACAAGAGGTGCGTACAGACCGAGTTGAGGAGTACCGGCGCTGGCAGGACAGAACCAACGAGGCAGCCCGCGAATTCGACGGATTCCAGGGCGCCGAGGTCTTCCCGCCCGACGGCCGCAACGGCCACGACGGCCACGACGGAAACGAATGGGTGGCCGTCTTCCGCTTCTCCGACATCGACCACCTGACCACGTGGCTGGACTCGCGCAGACGCCAGGAACTCCTCGACGAGGGGCGCAGGCTCTTCGAAGGCCCGCCGACGCAGGAGGTGCTCCGCGGCGGCACCCCCGCGCAGAAGGAGCCGGAGGCCGTATCGGCCGTCATCTCCCACGAGTTGAAGCCCGGGAAGGAAGACGACTTCCTGCGCTGGCAGGGGAAGATTGAGAAAGCGCAGGAGAAGTCGCCCGGCTTCATGGGTTCCGAGATGTTCAAGCCGGTCGAGGGCGTGCAGGAGAACTGGGTCGTGGTCTTCAGGTTCGATTCCCGCGAGCATCTCGACGAATGGCTCGAATCGGACGTACGCAAGGGGCTGTTGAAGGAGGGGGAGCAGTATTTCGCCTCCTATGACGTACGCAAGGTCGGCTCCTCCTTCAGCGGCTGGTTCCGCTTCGACACGGAAGGGGACCAGGGCGCACCGCCCAACTGGAAGCAGGCCATGTGCGTGCTGCTCGCCCTCTATCCCACGGTCTCCGTACTGAATCTGAGCGTCGGTTTCGAGCTGGACGAAGTCGGAGTGCCCGCTTATCTCGGCCTGTTCATCGCAAACATACTCAGCGTCTCCGCTCTCACCTGGCTCTTGATGCCCCTGGTGAACAGGGCTTTGGCCTTCTGGCTCCAGCCCAGCCGCGCACGTACGCGCCGCGTGCACATTGCGGGCGTCGCGGTCGTGGTGCTGTGCTATCTCATCTTCCTCGTGGTCTTCGGCCTGTTCGTCCCCGACTACTGACCTCCGCCAACGGCCACGAGCCGCGAGCCCAGGCCGCGGGCCACGAGCCGGGAGAAGCGGAGAGTTGGAGAAGCGGATCAGCGGAGAAGTGAGGACACCGTGAGCGACCGGCCATCCGCGGGAAGCATCGAGGGGAAGCTGATCCGGCGCGGCGACCGCGAATACGACGGGGTCCGCGCTGAGGCGGTCTGGAACGGTCTCAAGCCCGACCGGTTCCCCGAGGTGATCGTACGGGCCGCATCCGGGGACGACGTTCCGGAAGCCCTCGCCTACGCCCGCTCCCAGGGCCTGCGCGTCTCGACGCGCTCCGGCGGGCACAACTGGACGGGCTCCCAACTCCGCGACGGCGCCATGCTGATCGACCTCTCCCAGCTGAACCGCTGCACCGTCGACCCCGATTCGGCGACAGCCACCGTGGGCCCGTCCGTCACAGGCCGGATGCTTGCCGCCGCGCTGCGGGAGCACCGGCTGGCCTTCCCGTTCGGTCACTGCCCGACCGTCGCCATGGGCGGTTTCCTGCTCAGCGGCGGACTCGGCTGGAACTCCCGTGCGTGGGGGCCCGCTTGCGAGTACGTCGAGGAGATCGAGGCCGTGACCGCCGACGGACGTACAGTCGTGTGCAGCGAGACGGAGAACCCCGGACTCTTCTGGGCCGCACGCGGCGCGGGGGCGGGCTTCTTCGCCGTCGTCACGCGTTTCCGGCTCCGCCTGCGCCCGCATCCCGGTGCGATCACGAGTACGTCCTTCACGTTCCCGCTGTCCGAGGTCGAGCGTGTGTCGGGCTGGGCGGTGCGTACGGCGCTCGAACTGCCGCCCAATGTCGAGACCGCTTTCTCGCTGACGGCCTCCGGCCCCGCCACCGGATCGGCCGGCCCGGGTCCCCGGCTCACCCTGGGGGCCACCGCCTTCACCGGTACACCGGAGGAGGCCGTGGACGTTCTGGCGCCGCTGAACAGCTGTCCCTTCGCCGAACGGGCCCTGTCCTCGCAGCTGTCGGAGCCGACGTCCTACACCGTCCTGCACGAGGGGGCGGACGGAACATGGCCCGGCGAGCAGCGTTACGCCGTGGACACGCTGTGGTCGACGGAGACCTACGAGACCCAACTCGCGCGCAGCGCCCAGCTGATCACCGAAGCCCCTTCCGAGAATTCCCTCGTTCTCGTACCCGTCGAGCCGGTCGCACCGGACCCGGAAGGACAGCGGGACATGGCCTTCTCCGTACTGGGGGAGTCCTATCTCGCGGCCTTCGCGATCTGGGACGATCCGGCAGCGGACGGTCCCAACACACGCTGGCTGCGGCGCGCGATGGACACCCTGGACCCGCGCGGCACCGGCAGCCACTACATCGCCGAGGCGGACCTGGCGGCGGGCGCGTCCCGCTCGCGTCGCTCGTACGCGCCCGCCGACTGGGAGAGGTTGAAGCAGCTCAAGGCCTGTTGGGACCCGGAGAACCTCTTTCACTCCTACTTCACACCGTGACCCGCCCGAACTGGACGATTCTCAGAGCAACTTGTCCAGTGTCAGCGGCAGGTCGTACAGACGTCTGCCGGTGGCGTGGTGGACGGCGTTCGCGATGGCGCCCGCCACTCCCGTGATGCCGACCTCGCCGACGCCGAGCAGCCCCAGCGGCATCGTCGGATCGGGGTCGTCGAGGCACTGGATGCCGATCGACGGGACGTCGGCGTGCACCGGGACGTGGTACTCGGACAGGCTCGGGTTCATGATCCGTCCGCTGCGCGGGTCGAGCAGCGTCTGCTCTGTGAGCGCCTGCCCGATGCCCATGACGATGCCGCCGCGGAGCTGACTCCTGGTCGTCTTGGTGTTGATGACGCGGCCGACGTCGAAGACGCCCACCCAGCGGGTGACGCGCACCTCGCCCGTATCGGCGTCGACGCGCACCTCGCAGAAGTGTGCGCCGCAAGCCGCCTTCATCCAACGGCGTTGGTCGTTGAGGAACTTGGCGGTGAACTTGACCTGCCCGACGGCCTTGCCCACACGCGTCTCGGACCCGACGGCCGCCTCCGCGTGATCCCGGCCCGTCCTGGCGAGGACCTGCGCGTACGACTCACCCTCGCGCGGTGTGCCCACCGCCTTCGTCAGCTTCTCGCAGGCCTCCACCAGGCTGCCCGCCACACTCGCGGTCTGGGCCGAGCCGCCCGCGCCGGGACCCGTGGGCAGTTCCGAGTCGCCGTATTCGACGGTCACGGCCTCGAAGGGGACGCCCAGCGCGTCCGCGGCGATCTGGCCCTGCGCGGTGGCCGTGCCCATCCCCATCTCGTGGAAGGCGCAGCGCACCAGAACCCGCCCGTCGGCGTCGAGCCGTACGGTCACGTTGGCGGGCAACTGCCAGGACGGGTGGTACGCGGCGGCGGTACCCCAGCCGATCAGCGACCGCCCTTCACGCATCGAACGTGGTGCGAAGCTGCGCGCGGACCAGCCGAACTCCGAGGCGCCGGCGGCGAAGCACTCCCGCAACTGCCGGTGTGCAAAGGGTTTTCCGTCGATCGGGTTCTTCGCCGGCTCGTTGCGCAGCCGCAGCTCGACCGGGTCCGTTCCCAGCGCGTACGCGAGTTCGTCGACGGCTGCCTCCAGCGCGTACGAGCCGATCGACTCGCCGGGCGCCCGCATGTTCGTCGTGCTGTGCGTGTCGAGTTCGAGCTGATGCTGCTGATGGCGGATGTTCACCGCGTCGTACAAGTGGCGGGCGACGGTGGTGATCTGCTCCGGCATCCCGCCGACCTTGCCCATGGGAGCCGTGCTGGTGTGGATCAGCGCGGTCATCCGCCCGTCCCGCTCCGCGCCGATCGCGACGCGCTGCACGGACGGCTGACGTCCGCCGACGGAGCGGTAGACGCCTTCACGGGTGAGGGCCATACGTACGGGGCGGCCGGTGACGCGTGCCGCCAGCGCCGTGAGGATCGTGCCGGGCCAGACCATCGACTTGCCGCCGAACCCCCCTCCCACATAAGGGGAGATGACCCGGACGTGACCCACCGGGACGTCGAACTTGACGGCCAGATGGGACCGCAGCCAGTGGATGTTCTGGGTGCCGTCGTGGACGGTCAGCCGGTCGCCGTCCCAGACCGCGGTGGTGGCGTGCGGTTCCAGGGCGTTGTGATGGTGCCGGGGAGTGGTGAAGCGCAGGTCGACGGAGACGGGGGCGGCGGCCAGCGCCGCGTCGGCGTCGCCCTTCTTGCCGGACGCGTGCTGGATCACGCTGTTCTTCTGCGGCCTGCCGTTGTGCTCCTCGGCCGCGAAGTCGACGGTGAAGGGCAGCGTTTCGTACGTCACCTCCACCAACTCGGCCGCGTGCCGGGCGGTTTCGACGTCCTCGGCGACGACGACGGCCACCGGCTGCCCGTTCCAGTGCACTTCGGGGGTGTTGAGGTAGTTGACCGACGTGGCCGTCGCCATGGTCTCCATGTTGCGCAGCGGATTGGGCCTGGGCGACGGCTTCATCGACGGTGCGTCGAGATGGGTGATCACCGCGATGACGCCCGGGAGTCCGGAAGCCGCCTTGGTGTCGATCGCGGTGATGCGGCCACGGGTGACGGTCGAGTACGTGAACGCCGCGTACGCCAGGCCCTCGTACGGGAACTCCGCCGCGTACCGGGCCTGCCCTGTGACCTTGGCCGGGGCGTCCACACGGTCGACGGCCGTGCCTATGGTGCCGGGGCGGTTCATGCCGTGCTCCCGTCGTCGTCGGCGAGCCGGCGCAGGGTGGCGACGATCGTGCGCCGTGCCAGCTCGATCTTGAACTCGTTGCCGGACTGCTGACCCTGCTGTCCTCGCCCGTCTTGCTGACCTTGCCCGCCTTGCAGCTCCGACCGCCCCGGCTGGCCTGTCCGCCCGCCCGCCCGCACGGCACCGGCGGCGAGTTCGGCATCCGCGGCACGCCGGAAGGACTCCTCGCTGGCCGGCGCACCCCGCAGCACCGCCTCGGCCGCATGCGCCCGCCAAGGCTTCGCCCCCACACCGCCCAGCGCGAGCCGTACGTCCGCGACCGTGCCGTCGTCCCGTACGTCGAGGGCCGCGGCCACCGAGACCAGCGCGAACGCGTACGAGGCGCGATCGCGGACCTTGCGGTAGCGCGAGTGCGCCGCTAGCGGGAGCGCGGGCAACTCGACCGCTGTGATCAGTTCGTCGTCGGCGAGCTGCGTCTCGATGTGCGGTGTGTCGCCCGGGAGTTGATGGAGTTCGGCGAAGGGCAGCCGCCGCGTGCCGCGTACGCTCTCCGTCTCCACGACGGCGTCGAGCGCCGCAAGCGCGACGCACATGTCGGAGGGATGCGCCGCGATGCAGCTCCCGCTCGTACCGAGGACGGCAGCCGAGCGGCTGAAGCCCTCCATCGCATCGCAACCGGCGCCCGGCTCACGCTTGTTGCAGCGCGCGGCACCGTCGTAGAAGTACGGGCAGCGGGAGCGCTGAAGCAGATTGCCCCCGACCGTGGCCATGTTGCGCAGCTGGCCCGAGGCACCGTTGAGCACCGACTGGGCCAGCACCGGGTAGCGGCTGCGGATCAGCGGGTCGGCGGCCAGGTGACTGTTGCGGACCAGGGCTCCGATGCGTACGCCGCCGTCCGGCAGGGTCTCGATCGCGGTGAGCGGCAGCCTGCTGATGTCGATGACGGTGTCGGGACGTTCGATGTCCTCGCGCATCAGGTCGACGAGGTTCGTGCCGCCGCCGAGGAACTTGGCGCGGGGGTGCTCGGCGATCGCGTCCACGGCGGTGTTCACGTCAGGTGCGCTGACGTAGGCGAAGGGCCTCATCGCACGGCCACCTCTTTGACGGCGTCGACGATGCCGTTGTACGCGCCGCAGCGGCACAGGTTGCCGCTCATGCGCTCGCGGATCTCGTCGTCCGTCAACTCCGCGCCGCCGCCGTTGAGTTCTTCGGTCACCGCGCTCGGCGTTCCCGCCTTGTGCTCGGCCAGCATGCCGATCGCCGAGCAGATCTGTCCCGGCGTGCAGTAACCGCACTGGAAGCCGTCGTGTCTGGTGAAGGCCGCCTGGAGCGGATGATCGACGCCTTCGATCGTGGTGATCTCGCGGCCTTCGTACTGGACGGCCAGGGCGAGGCACGAGCAGATGCGCTCCCCGTCGGCCAGCACCGTGCACGCACCGCAGGCGCCCTGGTCGCACCCCTTCTTCGTCCCGGTCATCCCGAGCCGCTCACGCAGGGCGTCGAGCAGGCTGACCTGGGGTTCTATCTCGATCGTCCGGGTCGTTCCGTTGACCCGCAGGTGCACTTCGGCCATGGCGTCCTCCTGAGTGGCGCAGTGACCGGAGACTAACAGAACGCCGTTCTATTATTAAGGAAACAGTGGTTCTTTACTGGACTCGTATGCTGGCACCGTCATGAGAGATGCGGGATTTGTCCGGGCCAGGCGGCCGGAGCAGAAGGAGCAGCGGCGCGAGGCGATACTCGCCGCCGCGCTGGAACTCGGCATGGAGTCCGGGGTGCGGAACGTGACCCTGGGCAGCGTCGCCCAGGCCGTCGGCCTGGCGAAATCCAACGTCGGGCGCTACTTCGGCACCCGCGAGGAGATCTTCCTGGAGCTCGCCGCCACCGGCTGGCGGGAGTGGGGGGACGCGGCCGGCACGCGCCTGCGCGACGAGACGGACAGCGAGACCGGCGAGCCCCGTGCCCGCGTCGTCGCCGCCCTCGCCGAGACGCTCGCCGACCGTCCCTTCTTCTGCGACCTGCTCAGCCACACCACGACCACCCTGGAGCACAACATCTCCCTGGAGGCGGCGCGCACCTTCAAGTACGCCGCGCTGAGGGTCGTTTCGCGACTCGGTACCGAGGTCTCGCACGTGTCCCCCGACCTCGACGAGAGCGAGGGAGCGGAGCTCGTACAGGCCGCGGCTGCCCTCGCCGGCACGCTCTACCCGGTGGCCACGCCCTCACCCGTACTGGCCGAGCTCTACGCCACCGACCCCGAACTCGCCGCCTTCTGCCCCCAGTTGCTCCCCACCCTGCGCCGCGCCCTCGCGGCCCTCGCCGCGGGCCTGCCCACGCTTCGCACACCGGACAGCTGAGTAGATGTACGGATGTGCGGCCGATCCCGGGGTAGTTGAGTGTCCCGTATGCCAGAAGCCGTACGCGCATCCGACGC
>DATMEI010000077.1:0-5426 GCA_035556995.1 Streptomyces sp. | reverse complement strand
ATCATCCCGTGGAACTTCCCCATCCTGATGGCGACCTGGAAGCTGGCACCCGCGCTGGCAGCCGGCAACGCGGTCGTTCTCAAGCCGGCCGAACAGACCCCGGCCTCCATCCACTTCTGGATGAGCCTGATCGCCGACCTGCTGCCGCCCGGCGTGGTCAACATCGTCAACGGATTCGGCGCGGAAGCGGGCAAGCCGCTGGCCAGCAGCGCGCGCGTGGCCAAGGTCGCCTTCACGGGCGAGACCACAACGGGGCGCCTGATCATGCAGTACGCCTCGGAGAACCTCAAGCCCGTCACACTCGAACTGGGCGGCAAGAGCCCGAACATCTTCTTCGACGACGTCTCCACCGCCGACGACGACTTCCTCGACAAGGCGCTGGAAGGCTTCACCATGTTCGCCCTGAACCAGGGCGAGGTGTGCACGTGTCCCTCCCGTGCCCTCATCCAGCAGGGCCACTACCGCGACTTCCTCGACGCGGGCACCGCCCGTACCGAAAAGATCGTCCAGGGGCACCCGTTGGACACCGAGACCATGGTCGGAGCTCAGGCGTCCAACGACCAGCTGGAGAAGATCCTCTCCTACCTCGACATCGGCAAGCAGGAAGGCGCACGCGTGCTGACCGGCGGAGCCCGGGCCGAACTGGGCGGAGAGCTGGAGGGCGGCTACTACGTGCAGCCCACCATCCTCGAGGGCAACAACCGGATGCGCGTCTTCCAGGAGGAGATCTTCGGTCCCGTCGTGGCAGTCACGGGCTTCTCCGATTTCGCGGACGCCATGGAGACCGCCAACGACACCCTCTACGGCCTGGGCGCCGGGGTGTGGAGCCGCGACGGCAACACCGCCTACCGCGCTGGACGTGCCATCCAGGCCGGACGGGTGTGGACCAACTGCTACCACGCCTACCCCGCGCACGCCGCCTTCGGCGGCTACAAGCAGTCGGGCATCGGCCGGGAGAACCACCGGATGATGCTGGACCACTACCAGCAGACCAAGAACCTGCTGGTGAGCTACTCGCCGAAGAAGCTCGGATTCTTCTGATGGCGCCCGCTGAACAGACGGAGGAGGCGACGCCACAGGCCCCCGAGCGCGTCGCCCTCACCGACGAAGCCGCAGCAGTGATCCGGCGGCTGACGCAGCGGCACGGGCCGCTGATGTTCCACCAGTCCGGTGGCTGCTGTGACGGAAGCTCCCCGATGTGTTACGAGCGCGGCGAGCTGCGTACCGGCGACTCGGACGTTCTCCTCGGTCAACTGGCCGTGGACGGCGTCGCCGAAACGGTGCCGTTCTGGATGTCCGCGAGCCAGTTCGCGTACTGGAGCCACACCCATCTCACCGTGGACGTGGTGCCCGGCCGCGGCAGCGGATTCTCTCTGGAAGCACCGGAAGGCGTGCGCTTCCTGATCCGCTCCAGGCTCCTGGACGGGAGCGACTGAGAATCGGCCGGCCGGCCGGCGGGCCGGGAGAAGGGCCCGCCGGCCGGTCTTCGAACGACTCGTGTCAGGCGCTCAGTCGAGCACCTCGAACGAGTCGCCGCTGCGCACTCTGCCCGTGCGCTCGGGGATCAGGTTCTGGCCGAACACCAGCTGGTCGCCGAAGCGACGGTGGCGGGCCAGGGTGCGCAGCGGCTCCTTGCCGCGTTCGGCGGTCGTCTGGTCGGTGGTCGTCACCACGCACCGGCCGCACGGCTTGACCACACGGAAGGCGACCTCCCCGATGCGTACGCGGCGCCAGGCGTCCTCCGCCCAGGGTGCGGTGCCCTCGATGACGACGTTGGGACGGAAGCGGCTCATCGGCAGCGGGCCCTCATCCGCGTGATCCCCTTGCGCGATGAGGGAGTTGAGCGCGTCGAGCGAGGACAGAGTCGTCAGCAGGAGGGGAAAGCCGTCCGCGAAGGAGACCGTCTCACCTGGACGTGCGTAGTCGCCGATCTCCCGCCGCCGCTGGGGAGCATCCATGTGCACCAGCAGAGCCTCCTCGCCCAGATAGGCGGAGAACCACGCGCTCGCCTCGGCAGCCGCCGGCACGACCTCGATCTTCCTGCGGAAGAGCTCAACCGCGACGGTGCTCTCTCCCTCCGGCGGAACCGCGACCTCCAGCGGCTCCCTCCCCGGAGCCGCAACCCGGACTCCCCCTCCGGGCAGCGGTTCTGCGGAGACAAGCGCAAGGCGCGGGTGCTCGCGCTGCGTCAACTGACTTCCGCCGGAGTCCGTCAGCATCCAGCGTCTGTCCCCGGCCGGGCCCCACGGCTCGACCGTCAACTCCTCGCGCGCCGTCCCCGCCAGTGCCTTCACCGGGTAGATGGTGAACGCGGCCGGCCTCGCTCTCGTCATGAGGCCATCCTGCCACCCGGCTCGGACAGTTGAGGGTTCAGATCAGTAGCCGCGACCCGGGTACTGGTGACCGCCGTAGGGGTCGTCGTAGGCGTTGGGCATCTGACGGGGTGCCGCAGGTCGCGGCGCAGCGGGACGCGGTGCCGCCGGGCGAGGAGCGACAGGACGCATCTGCTGTTGCTGCTGCGCCTGTTGCTGTTGTTGCTGCTGCATCTGTTGTTGCTGCTGCTGGTACTGCCGCGGGTCCGGATAACCACGCTGCGGAGGGGCCTGCTGCGGGATGTAGGGCGCCGGCGTCTGCTGCAGCGGAGCGGACTGCAGGGGAGAGGGCTGCGCCATGCCGGGCTGCGCGGGCTGCTGCCCCATGGCGCCGGGGTATCCCTGCGGCGGCGTGCGGTACTGCTGCTGGCTCGGTCCGGCCGGAAGCGCGGGGCGAGCGGGCGGAAGGGCGGGGAGGGAGGAGCCGAAGGGCTCGTACGCCGACGGGACCCGGATGGGCGCGATCTGCGGCGTGCCACGCTCGTTGACGAGCATGTCGTAGATGGGTGTGTCCGGGTAGGAAGGGCCAGCGTAGTAGCCGCCAGAGGAGTAGCGGGGGGAGGTCATGCCCACAAGGTAAGCCCAAAATGTTGCTGTTGGGGAGCCCGGTCCCGGGGCCGATTCTCGTGCTTGCAGTGCCTCCGTATCACCAATACGAGCGAACGTGAGGAAATCGGTCACTGAGGTATGTCGAGATCCAGTAAAGAGACGGGTTCTTCGCTGCTGAACGCCGGGTGGATTAGGTTGGCGGCGAAGCGCCACGCCGGTGGCGGCTGCCACCGAGACAAGGGGGAGTGGCAATGACGATGCAGAAGGGCACCAACGTTCCGGTTGCTGCGGCGTCCGTACGTGTCGAGTTGGGCTGGCAGTCCGGACCGGGCGTTCCGGATGTGGACGCCTCGGTGCTGCTGCTGGCCTCCGGCAAGGTCCGCTCCGACGGCGACTTCGTCTTCTACAACCAGCCCGGACATGCCTCCGGTGCGGTGCGCTACGAAGGCAAGCAACCCCAAGGCGCCACTCTCACCGATGTGTTGAGCGCCGACCTCGACCGCGTCGAGGGGGACATCGACCAGATCGTCGTCGCCGCCTCCGCGGACGGCGGCACGTTCGGGCAGGTCTCGGGCCTCTTCGTACGGGTCCTGGACGCGGCCGGGGGAGCCGAGCTCGCACGCTTCGAGAGCACCGACGCCACGGTGGAGACGGCATTCGTCCTCGGGGAGCTCTACCGCAGGCAGGGCGCCTGGAAGTTCCGTGCGGTCGGACAGGGCTACCAGAGCGGACTGTCCGGTCTGGCAACGGACTTCGGGATCAGTGTTGACGAACCTGACGCAGACCAATCGGTGCGTGAACCGGCGCCGGCCCCTCAGCCCGCTCCCCCCAGCGCCACCCAGGCGCCCCCCGCACCGGCCTCGCAGCCCGCCGGCCCGCCACCCGCTCCCGAGCCCGTACGGCTGACCAAGGTGACGCTGACCAAGGAGGCGCCGTCCGTCTCCCTCAGCAAACAGGGCGGCACCTCGGGCGTCATGCGGGTCAACCTCAACTGGCAGGTGCACAAGCAGTTCTCCGGCTGGGGCAGGAAGCTCGGCAAGGCGATGGCGATGCACTCCGATCTCGACCTGGACCTGTGCGCGCTGTTCGAACTCGCCGACGGCCGCAAGGGAGTTGTGCAGGCCCTCGGCAACGCCTACGGCTCACTGCACCAGCCGCCATTCATCCACCTCGACGGCGACGACCGTACGGGCGCGACAAGCTCCGGTGAGAACCTCACCGTCAACCTCGACCACGCCAAGGACCTCCGGCGCATCCTGATCTTCGTCACGATCTACGAAGGCGCCCGCAGCTTCGCCAGCGTCAACGGCACCGTCACCCTCCAGCCGCAGCACGGCGCACCGGTGGAATTCTCACTCGACGAGTGCACCATCTCCTCGAACGTCTGCGCGCTCGCGCTGATCACCAACGAGGGCGGCGACCTCGTCGTACACCGCGAGGCCCGCTACCTGGTCACACAGCGCGGCAGCAGCCCCCAGCGCACCGTCGACGCGGCATACGCCTGGGGAATGCAGTGGACACCCGGCCGCAAGTGACGGACGGGCAGCGCAAGTCGGCGGTGCTCACGGCCGGGGCCGCTCAGGCGTACGTGCGGCCCTTCCAGGCAGCGCCCCGCCCCCGGTGGTGCCGCAGCGCCGAGTCGAGCGTCATCAGCAGATAGAGGGCAGCCGTGACGGGCAGAGCCAGAGCCCTCCACGGCGCCTGGCGGTAGTAGCGCAGCATCGGCATGTACGTCACAGCCATCACCGCCCACGCCGCCGCCCCCACCGGCGAGCCGGCAAGCGCCGTCACCGGAGGCACGAGATACACCAGCGCCAGCCCCGCCACGGTGCCCAGCAACACCAGCGGGTTGTGCCCCAGTTGCGCGTACGCGCTGCGCGCCACCATCTGCCACAGCTGAGGCAGCCGTTCGTACGGGCGCACGCTGGTCACGCCGTCCGCCAGCCCGAGCCAGATCCGTCCTCCGGCGGCTCGCTTGACGGCACGGGCGAGCGTCACGTCGTCGATGACGGCGTCCCGGATGCTCTCGGGGAGCCGCGCGCGTACGGCTGCTTCGGTGCGCAGCAGCACGCAGCCCCCGGCCGCGGCGGCCGTACGGGCTGCGGGCCGGTTCACCCAGCCGAAGGGGTAGAGCTGCGCGAAGAAGTAGACGAACGCCGGGACGATGAGCCGTTCCCAGCCGCTGTCCGCACGCAGCCGCGCCATCTGCGAGACCAGGTCGAGGCGTGCGCTGAGCGCGGCGCTCACCAGGCTGCGCAGTGAGCCGGGTGAGTGTGCGATGTCCGCGTCGGTGAGCAGGAGGAAGTCTGTGTCCGTACGGGCGCGCGCGAGGGACATGCCGTGACGCAGGGCCCACAGCTTGCCCGTCCATCCCGCTTCCGGCTCGCCGGGGGAGTGGACGGAGAGCGGCAGCCCGTGCGGCTGTGCCTGCGCCAGCTGCTGCGCGAGCGCGCCGGTGCCGTCGGTGGAGCCGTCGTCGACGAGGAAGATCTCGGCCCGCCCGGG
>DATMEI010000076.1:0-4113 GCA_035556995.1 Streptomyces sp. | reverse complement strand
ATGCTCCACGAGGCGACACCGCAGCGCCTCGCGGACGTACGCACCGACCCCCGCTTCGAGGGCTGGCCCAGTGCCCACCCCGAGCTGTCGGACTTCCTGGGCATGCCCGTCGCCGACGGCGAGGAGGTCCTCGGCGCGCTCTTCCTCGCCAACAAGCGCTGCCCGCCCGCCCACGACGCCCCCGCCCAGGGTGCTCCGGGGGCGAGGACGCGCGGCAGCTCCTTCTCCGAGGAGGACGAGCGGCTGCTGCGTCTCCTCGCCCAGCACGCCGCCATCGCCCTCACCAACGCACGCCTGTACGAACGGAGCCGCGAGCTGACCATCGCGGGGGAGCGCGCCCGCATCGGCCACGACCTGCACGACGCCGTCGCCCAGAAGCTCTTCTCGCTGCGGCTCACCGCCCAGGCGGCCACCGCCCTCGTCGACCGGGACCCCGCACGGGCGAAGGACGAACTGCACGAGATCGACCGGCTCACCGCCGACGCGTCGGAGGAACTGCGCGCGGCCGTGGTCGAACTGCGTCCCGCGGCGCTCGACGAGGACGGCCTCGTCGCCACCCTGCGTACCCAGGCCCAGGTGCTCGACCGCGCCCACTCGGCCGAGGTCGTCTTCGCGAGCGAGGGAGGCCTCCGGGCGCTGCCCGCCGCGCAGGAGGAGGCGCTGTTGCGCGTCGCACAGGAGGCTCTGCACAACGCGCTGCGCCACGCGTCCGCCACGCACGTCGATGTCACCCTCACCTACTGGAGCACGGGAGTCCGGCTGCGCATCACCGACGACGGCAGGGGCTTCGACCCCAAAGCCGTACGCAAGGCGGGACGGCACCTGGGGCTGGTCTCGATGCGTGACAGGGCCGGCGGCGTCGGCGGCAGGCTGATCGTGGACTCGGAGCCCGGAAAGGGCACCGTGATCGAGCTGGAGGTTCCCGGTGGCTGATCCGATCCGTGTACTGCTCGTCGACGACCACCAGGTCGTGCGGCGCGGTCTGCGCACCTTCCTCGAGATCCAGGAGGACATCGAGGTGGTGGGTGAGGCCGCAGACGGAGCCGAAGGCGTGGCCCGCGCCGAGGAGTTGCGCCCCGACATCGTCCTGATGGACGTGAAGATGCCCGGTACGGACGGCATCGAGGCGCTGCGGCAGCTGCGGCAGCTCGACAACCCCGCCCGCGTCCTCGTCGTCACAAGCTTCACCGAGCAGCGCACCGTCGTTCCCGCCCTGCGCGCGGGAGCAGCCGGATACGTCTACAAGGACGTCGACCCGGATGCCCTCGCAGGCGCCATCCGTTCCATACACGCGGGTCACGTGCTGCTGCAGCCGGAAGTCGCCGGCGCGTTGCTCTCGGACGACACGGGCGCCGGCGCCGGGCGGGGCACCACGCTCACCGAGCGCGAGCGCGAAGTGCTGGAACTGATCGCGGACGGGCGTTCCAACCGGGAGATCGCCAGGGCCCTGGTGCTCTCGGAGAAGACGGTCAAGACCCACGTGTCGAACATCCTGATGAAACTCGACCTCGCCGACCGCACACAGGCGGCGCTGTGGGCGGTACGGCACGGGCTCACGAACTGACGGCCGTGCGGGGCACATCACGACCGCTTGCGTTCGAGCTCCTCCGCGTACGCGTTGTACGCCGCGACCTGCGCCCGCCGCGCCGTACGCTCCACGGGCCGCAGCGCCTCGGAACGAGCCACGATCTGCGAGGAACTCACTGCTCCGCCGTGCTCACGGCCATCGCCCCCGCCGGCGTCCCCGGAGCCGTTGCCGTCCCCGTACGCGATGGCCACGAGAGCCCGTACACGCTGCGCCAGCTCCAGCACCCGTACGGCACGCGGCGGATACCCCGGCGCCAGCAGCTGCCTGCCCGCCTCCATGCGGGCCCTGTACGCCTCCAGCGCGGCGTCCGCCACGGGGCCCGACCCGGCCACGTCCAGCTCCGTGAGCGCCTCGGTGGCGTCCCGCAGCGCCTCCGCCAGCTCGCGTTCCGCCTCGCTCAGAGAGGGCACGTCTGCGGGCGGCCCTTCCCGTACGGGCAGGCAGTGCCAGGTCACCTCAGCGTGTACGTCTCCCTCCGGTCCCACGGCGTGGACCTCCGGGATCAGGCCGAGGGACGAACCCGTCGCCAGCACGGCCTCACCCGCTTCCAGCGCAAGGGAGTTGAAGTCCGGCGGGCCGCTCAGTCCGAGGGGGTGACCGGGCGCCGGGAGTGCCACCCGCAGTCCCGCGGTGCCCAGCGAACGCAGCCGCCCCAGAGCCAGCGTCAGACCGACGGGCGCCGGCTCGGGCTCCGCGTCGGGGCCGGAAGACGCCGGCAGCCGCGTGACACGGTGCACGGCGTCCTCGCCGACGATCCGCTCCGCGGCTTCATCGGGCGAGATCAGCCCGGCAAAGAGTGCATTTCCCCAGGCGGCCATCCGCCCTGAACGAGGTTCATCGAGCATGAGCCCAGCCTAAGGAACAGGCCGTCGAACGCGTGGCGTAGGTTTTGTCTGGGGACTGTGCCCACAAGGCACGGGAAACGGCGACTGCAATGGGAGACAACGCGCTCATGAGCGAAGTACTGGAGCTGGTGGACGTATCCGTGGTCCGCGAGGGCCACGCTCTGCTGGACGACGTCTCCTGGTCGGTCAAGGAGGGTGAGCGCTGGGTCATTCTCGGCCCCAACGGCGCGGGCAAGACCACCCTGCTCAACATGGCTTCCAGTTACCTCTTCCCGAGCTCCGGAAAGGCCACCGTACTGGGCGAACGGCTCGGCGCCGTCGACGTGTTCGAGCTCCGCCCGCGCATCGGGATGGCCGGGATCGCCATGGCCGACAAGCTGCCCCGCTCCCAGACCGTTCTGCGGACGGTGCTCACTGCCGCGTACGGCATGACGGCGCACTGGCACGAGGAGTACGAGTCGGTGGACGAGGAGCGGGCGCGCGCCTTCCTCGACCGGCTCGGCATGAGCGACTACCTCGACCGCAAGTTCGGCACGCTCTCCGAGGGAGAACGCAAGCGCACACTCATCGCACGGGCCATGATGACCGACCCCGAACTGCTGCTGCTGGACGAGCCCGCAGCAGGACTCGACCTCGGCGGCCGCGAGGATCTGGTGCGCAGGCTGGGCCGTCTCGCGCGTGATCCGTACGCCCCCTCGATGATCATGGTCACCCACCATGTCGAGGAAATCGCACCGGGGTTCACGCACGTACTGATGATCCGCCAGGGACAGGTGCTCGCCGCAGGTCCTCTCGAGACCGAACTGACGTCCCGTAACCTCTCGCGCTGCTTCGGACTTCCCCTGGTGGTGGAGAACCGTGGTGAGCGCTGGACCGCCCAGGGTCTGCCGCTGAGCTGATCGCGGGCCTACCATGGCCGTGTGGATGCATGGGTGTGGTGGCTGATTGGCGCGGTAGGGCTGGGAATTCCGCTCGTTCTCACAGCGATGCCGGAGTTCGGCATGCTCGCGGTGGGTGGCGTGGCCGGAGCCGTAACGGCCGGTCTCGGCGGGGGAATGGTGGCGCAGGTACTCGTCTTCGCCGTCGTCTCGACAGCGCTGATCCTTGTCGTGCAGCCGGTTGCCCGGCGCTCCCGGAACCAGGCTCCGGCCATGAGCAGTGGCGTGGACGCACTGCGCGGACGCCAGGCGACGGTGCTGGAACGAGTCGACGGGCAGGGCGGCAGGATAAAGCTGGCCGGCGAGGTGTGGTCGGCGCGTGCTCTCGATACCGACGCTGCCTACGAACAGGGCAGTCAGGTCGACGTGGTGGAGATCGACGGAGCCACGGCGATCGTGATGGGATAGCGCATACGCGGGTAACAACCGTACGTGCACGGCGACTTGCGTGCGCCGAGTGACTCTTACCGGTCTGACAGACGTCATATCAGTGACATACGTGCAGGGGGACGGCGATGGACGCCATCATCATTGTCCTGATCATCCTGGTAGTGCTGGTTTTCATCGCACTCATCAAGACGATTCAGGTGATCCCGCAGGCGAGTGCGGCCATCGTCGAGCGCTTCGGCCGCTACACCCGCACACTCAACGCGGGCCTGAATATCGTGGTCCCCTTCATCGACACCGTCCGCAACCGCGTCGATCTGCGTGAACAGGTCGTCCCGTTCCCGCCCCAGCCGGT
>DATMEI010000075.1:0-5788 GCA_035556995.1 Streptomyces sp. | reverse complement strand
AGGCCAGATCGAGCCAGGACTGGGTGAGCAGCGGGTGGGCCGTCCGGCGAGGGGGATCGGCCGTTATGGGCTGCGGATCGCGGGGCGTGAGCGGCACCGGGTCAGCATCGCAGACGGCTGCGTGCGGGGCCCGTCACAGACGGTCAGTCCGACCCATGGGCCCGACGACCCGGCGGACGGGGCCGGGCGACCGACGACCCGGCGGACGCGGCCGGGAGGCAGGTGTGGCCGCGTCCGCCGGATCAGGGCTGCTGCATCAGTTCAGCAGCCGCTTCCAGTCGGTCTCTGTGAGCGCGTCGACGGACGGGGCCTTGCCGCGGGTCTTGCGGAGCAGCGTGCCCACGGCCTCCTCGACGTCGTCGCTTCCGGCCGCGCGTGCCGACGGGGTGATCAGCGGCCAGATGTCGGAGCCCAGGTAGCCCGTCTCATCGGTCTTGCTGTGGTGCGTGGCCGCGCAGGTGTGCCGTTCGATGCCGTGCTTGTCGGCCAGTTCGGCCACCGCGCGCCTGGTGGCCGTATCGAAGACGCCGTCCACGGGCACCGCGAAGTCCTTGGCCCGCAGCAGGTGCTGAGCCGCGCGCACCTGCGGGCCGACCGCTCCGGGCTTGAGCAGCGGCCAGGAGAGGATGTCTTCGACAGCGTCCAGGCCGAGGGCGTTGCCCACCGCGTCCCGCAGCTCCTGCAGGCGGCCGTAGAGGACGGTGCCGGGGCACTCGGTGGAGTTGAAGTCCCGGTGGCCCTGAATGTTCTGCAGGTCCGTGCCGTACTGGGCGGCGATCCAGGCCACCAGCTCGACGAGGGAGTCCCACAGGGCCTGCGGCACGTCGACGTCGGTGTAGAGGCCCTCGTTCTCGATCCCGATGACCTCGCTGTTGTGGTTGCCGACGTTGGCACCCTGCACGTGCTGGGTGCCGCCGCGTACCACTTCGAGGCTCCTGTGCCGTCCTTCGAGACGGTAGCCGCCGCGGCTGTTGGTGAACTGCTGCCCCGAGTCGGACCAGCCGTTGCCGTCCATGTGGAAGTTCTGGATGTCCCGGCAGATCTTCTTCGCGTGCTCCAGCGAGTAGTCCTCGCTGTTGCCGGGTTCGGCGGTGTGGTGGACGACGATGAAGGTCGGGACGTGGTTCTCGATGACGATGTCGCCCGAGGGAGGACGCGCGCCCCACTCCGCGGTGCTGTAGATGCGTGGTTCGGCGGCTCGCGCGCGTGCTGCGCTCTTCGAGCGGGCCGTTCCCGCCGCCGTACCGGCAGCGTTCGCGGTACCGGCGGCCCCGAGGCCGATGGCACCGGCAGCGGTGGCAGCCACACCTCCGCGCAGTAGCGAGCGGCGGTCGAAGCCTGGCTGTGCAGCCATCTCGATCTCCTTCGGGAGTAGGAACGGTGGCTCGCTCGCTCGGAGTTCCGTCACCGATGGGTGGGGGGACCCGCGCGGGGAGGGGTCTCCCTCTCCCCGCACGGGCTGAAATCGGGTTCCGCGCCTGGCCAGTAAAAGCAGCCCGCCATGAACGCGACAACCCCAACGAGGCAATGCGTCGTGACTTTCTCGGATTCTGAAAGAAACGCGGGCCACGAATCACCTGTAGCAGAGCGAACCGGGCTCCGCCTCCCGTGGTTCGCCCAGTGAAAGCAGCAAGGAGCTTGAGCCGCTTCGCAGTTCGCCGGGTGTCCACGAATGCCCTGTTGTGCCGTCAGCTGACGGTGCAACAGAGTCGGCGGCCCCGCGCGGTCGGTCCCGGCGTCGCCCGGTCTTGATCCGAACGGTGGGTATGCCGGGACTTGACCGCTGTTCCGCCACGCGGGTGTACGCGTCGCCCGTCATCCGCGTCCGTCTCCGCATCCGCGTCCGCGTCTGCTCTCGCGGTGCTCGATGCCTCCGGCGCCGTGGGCCGGGCGCTCGTCACACGGTCGTCGTCTCCCCTGCGCAGGGGAGCTGCTCCCGTGCCGCGTACCGGGCGACGACCCGCTGAGCGGTGATCAGGTCCTCGGTGGCGCCGCGTACGCCCGTACGCGGCGGCCTGCCGCGGGTGACCATGGCGTGGAACGCCACGAGTTCCTCCTCGAAGGCCTCCACGACGGAACGGTATTCGGCGCGCACCTCAGCCCCGGACATGTTGTCCGTGGCGGTCAGCACCGTCGGCGCGTTCATCAAGTAGGGGGAGGGGAAGGCCAGTTCAAGGGTGCCGCACTCGTGGTGCACGGCGACGGTCTCACGGTAGGCGGCATGCCCTGGCAGGTAGTGCCACCTGATGCTGTAGCTGGCCGGTCCCGGCAGACGCCCGGACAGCTCCACGGAACCCGGCCGGGCCGCCTCGTCCGACCAGCGGGCCGCGTAGTCGACGCTCTCGGGGCTGCCGACGATGCTCCGCAGAAGCGAGAACTCATGGCAGACCGAGGAGTTGACGATGTCGTACAGGGCGCGCGCCGGTTCGGGAGCCTCAACTCCCAACGCCTGGCTGACCAGTTCGCCGTCCCGCGCCCTCAGGGCGGCCAGCGCTTCCTGGTCCACGTCGTCCCCGGGCGCGGGCAGATGGGCGAACTCCAGTTGCGCCTTGCCCGTGGGATGCAGGACGCACACCTCCACGGAACGCACCGAACCGGTCCCGCCCGCCTCGGCCAGGAGCTCGGTGAGGCGCACGGCGGCAGGGTCGTACTGCTTCATGTAGCCGACCATCAGCCGTGGCCCGCGCCCCTGTTCGCTCTCCGCGGCGGCGACGCGCGCGGCCTCCGCGCGCGTGTAGGCCAGCGGCTTCTCGCACAGCACCGCGTATCCCTCACGCAGCGCCGCCTCGGCGACGTCCCCGTGCGAACCGGAGGTCAGAAGGAGTACGGCATCGAAGCCTCCCTGGGCGAGCAGCGATCCCGTGCCGGTGTGACGGCGCTGGACGGGAACCCCGTAGCGCGTGCCGATCTCGTCGAGGCAGCTGGGTGAGAGGTCGCACAGGGCGGTGATCTCGAACAGGTCGCTGCGCCGCTCCAGCAGCGGCAGGTGCGCGGTGCGGGCGATGGCCCCGAGGCCGGCGACGGCGAGGCGCAGCCGGGGCGCGGCGCCTCCGGGGAGAGGGTGGTCGGTCATCGTCACAGTCCCTTGTCGCGGAGATGGGTGCGGCCGGCGAGCCGGCCGGCGGCGATACGGTCCACATCCTCCCTGCGCCGAAGATCGTCCGGGGAAGGCTTGCACGGGGCCGTGATGACGTAAAGACCAGTTGTCCTTGCGTTCAGCGAGGTCACACGGGTCCGGTGACGGGGGATCGGAGGTCAAGTCCCGGTGGACGGAGGGGTGTTGGCGTCCGGGCGTGAAAGCCGGCGGGGGCTCCGATCGCGATGCGCGGTTCGCGCACCTTGCATGAAACGCGCAAGCCGCGTTTACTTCCGCGCACCGCCCGGCGCAGCCATGGCCGGGCAGTGCAGCGTCGTGGACCGATGGAAGGCGGACCGCACATGTCGATACCGATCAAGGCCACCCTGGACCGTGTCCCGGGCGGCATGATGCTGGTCCCGCTCCTCGTGGGCGCCGTGATCAACACCGCTCACGCGGGGACGGGCGAGTTCTTCGGCTCGTTCACCGGCGCACTCTTCTCCGGGGCGCTGACCATCCTCGCCGTGTTCTACGTGTGCATGGGCGCGACGATCGAGCTGAAGACGACGCCCTACATCCTGAAGAAGGGCGGCGTCCTCCTGCTCACCAAGGCGGGCGTCGCGGTGGTCGCGGGCGTCGTGATGGGGCGCTTCCTGAGCGAGGCGCCCGTGGACGGCGGGGTCTTCGCCGGGATCTCCACACTCGCCGTCGTGGCGGCGCTCAACGACACGAACGGCGGCCTGTACATGGCGCTGATGAGCCAGTTCGGACGGCAACGGGACGCCGCCGCGTACTCGCTCATGAGCCTCGAATCGGGTCCGTTCCTCACCATGCTCACCCTCGGTGTCGCGGGACTGTCGGCCTTTCCCTGGCAGACCATGCTGGGCGCGATCCTTCCGCTGGTCATCGGCATGATCCTGGGCAACCTGGACCCGCAGATGCGGAAGTTCCTGGGCGCCGCCGTTCCCGTGTGCATCCCGTTCTTCGGCTTCGCGCTCGGCTCGGGCATCGACCTCGCCGCAGTGTGGACGGCAGGGCTGCTGGGCATCGGGCTCGGTCTGGCCGTACTGGTCGTCAGCGGCACCACGCTCTTCTTCGCGGACCGGCTGGTGGGCGGCAGCGGACTCGCCGGGCTCGCCGCAGCCAGCACGGCGGGCAACGCGACGGCCGTACCCGCGATCGTCGCCGCGGCCAACCCGGCCTACAAGGAGGCGGCCGAGAAGGCGACGATCCTGGTGGCCGCGGCAGTGGTCGTGACCTCGCTGCTCGTGCCCGTCATCACGCTCGCCTATCACCGGCGCCTCGAGCGGCTGGGTGTCTCCGGGGACCGGGACGCGGACGCCGCGCCGGATACGGGCCTCGGTGCGGACGGCTCCGGGTCCGGGCAGGATGCGCGAACCGCGCAGGAGCGGGAAGAGGAGACGGAGACGGAGCAGGCGCGGGGGATGAACCGGGCCGGAGCAGGAGGGGCGACGAAGCCCCTATGAGTACCGAACCGGCCGTCCTCATCGTCGCCGACGATCTGTCAGGTGCCGCCGACAGCGCCGCCGCACTCGCCCGGCGTGCCGATACAGCCGTCGCCCTGCACGCCGGTGCCGGCTGGCCGCAAGCGACAGTCGTGTCCGTGGACACCGACAGCCGGTACCTGCCCGGGCCGGAGGCCGCAGCCGTCTGCGCTGCCGTCATCGGCCGGGCCGGTCCGCGCACCCTCGTCTACAAGAAGATCGACTCCACGCTCCGGGGCAACATCGGTCCGGAGACCGCCGCGAGCCTGGCGTCGCTGCGGGGACGGGGGCTGGAGTCGGCCGACGGGCCCGGCGCACCTGCCGGGGCGGGCGACGAGAGCGGTGACCGCTTCCTGGCAGTGGTGGCGCCGGCGTTCCCCGCCACTGGACGTACCGTCCTCGACGGGAACGTCCTGGTGGAAGGCGAGCCCCTCCAGGCCCGGCACCCCGCTCGACAGCCGCTGACCGGCCAACTGCGGGCTGCGGGCCTCGAAGTGGCCCTGCTGCCGCTGAGCGAACTGCGCGCCGAGCGCCCCGAGGAGTCGCTGGCGGCGATGGCGGGACGTATCGACGCCGTCGTCGTGGACGCACTGACCGACGAGGACCTCGCCCGAACGGTGCGGGCCTGTACGGGACTTCGGGTGCTGCTCGTCGGCTCCGGAGGGCTGGCGCACCATCTGCCCATTACGGGAACGGTCGAAAACACAGGGCACGAAGAGCAGTTGGAGCACCCCGGGAGCGAGAGTGAGAGCGGGGGCGAGGAGAGCGCCGACGAGAGGCCCACCCTGTTCTGCATCGGCAGCCGAAGTGCCGCCGCTCGCGCCCAGTTGAGGACGCTCCTCGACACCTCGCCGACTGTCGCCGTACCCGTCCCGCTCGACCCGCAAGCCCGTGAAACCGCCGCACAGCGGGTCGCCTCGGCGCTCTCACAAGGCCGGGACGTGGCCGTCTTCCCCGACCCCGGCGAGGCCGTGGATCCCGCCCGCGCCGGTGACATCGCAGCGGCCCTCGCCACGGCGGTAGGTCCGGGACTCGGCACCGCGGGGACCCTCGTCGCCACCGGCGGTGAAACGGCACGGGCCGTGCTGCGGGCCGCCGGCGTGCACGCGCTGGCCGTGCAGGGGGAGGCCGAAGCCGGTGTGGTGCTGATGCGGGCGCAGGGTCGCGGGCGCGGTGGCGGTCTGCGGGTGATCACCAAGGCGGGTGC
>DATMEI010000074.1:0-12646 GCA_035556995.1 Streptomyces sp. | reverse complement strand
TAGGTCTCGATGCGCGGCGGCCCGTCGTCCCAGCGGCAGAAGACCGACGAGGTTTCCTCGCCGTTGGAGAACGTCACCCGGATCCAGGTGGAGTCCTTCCACACCTGTGTCTCCCAGCCGTCGTCGGGCGTCGCCGAGACGAGCGTCGCGTAGTCGTCCCTCATGTCGAAGACGGCACGCCCGCCCGAGACTTGGGCGCCGCGCACATCTCCCTCGTACGCCGGACTGCTGGGCTTCCCCGTCTCGCCGGGCGGCCGGCTCGGGTGCCCGGTGTCGCTCGGGGGCGGGGACTTCGGCGGCTTCGAGGACTCCGACCCCGGGGGTGAGGAGGAGCGGGACGGGGAGGGCTCGGGCTGTTCGGTGGAGGGGGACCCGGGCCTGGCCGTCGAGGACCCGTCCGACAGGGGCAGCGTGCGCGGCGGTTCGTACTCCGTACCGGCGAGGACAGTGTGAACCCCGAACCAGGACAGAGTCACCGCCGCGCTCGTGGCCAGAAACCACGCAGCGGCGTGCACGAGTGGTCGTCCCATCGCTGTCACCATAGCCGCATCGGCCTCACCCGGATCGGTGTATTGGCGTAACGTGCGGCCATGGCTCGTGTGCTCGTGGTCGAGGACGACCAGTTCGTACGCTCCGCCCTCATCCGGCACCTCAACGACGCCTCGCACGCGGTGCGCAGCGTCGGTACGGCTCTGGAGGCGCTGAGAGAAGTCGCGCAGGTCGGCTTCGACGTCGTCATTCTCGATCTGGGTCTGCCAGACCTGGACGGTGGCGAGGCGCTGAAGATGCTGCGCGGCATCACAGACGTGCCGGTGATCGTCGCGACGGCGCGTGACAACGAGAACGAGATCGTCCGGCTGCTCAACGACGGCGCGGACGACTACCTGGTCAAGCCCTTCTCCGTCGAGCATCTGTCCGCTCGTATGGCGGCCGTGCTGCGCCGCTCGCGCGGCGGCGCCGCAGGGTCTGGTTCGAGCCAGCAGGACGCCGGCGAACCGGCGTTGCTCGTGGGCGGACTCGCCATCGACCCGCTGCGGCGGCAGGCGGAGCTGGACGGGGTGCTGCTGGACCTGACGCGGCGCGAGTTCGATCTGCTGGCCTTCCTCGCAGGCCGTCCGGGTGTCGTCGTGGCACGCAAGGAGCTGCTGGCCGAGGTGTGGCAGCAGTCCTACGGGGACGACCAGACCATCGACGTCCATCTGTCCTGGCTGCGCCGCAAGTTGGGCGAGACGGCCGCACGGCCCCGATATCTCCACACACTGCGCGGTGTGGGCGTGAAGCTGGAAGCGCCGAAGGAACCGCGGCCATGAGGAAGGAGATACGCACATGAGATGGGCGCTGGTGAAGGTGTGTCTCGCCGTCACTGCCATGGTGGTGATCGCCTTCGCCGTGCCCCTCGCGCTTGTCGTCAAGGAGACGGCGCGCGACCGTGCGTTCTCCAACGCGGAACGGCAGGCGGCCACCGTGGGGCCGGCCCTCGCGATCACCACGGACAAGCAGCAGCTGGAGATCGCTGTCGCCAGTACGGAGGCGGGCGGAGACGGCCGTATCGCTGTCCACGTGCCGGCCGACTCGAAGCAGAGGGCCGCACGGGAGGGCGAGAGCGCCCCCCTTGAGATCGGCCGGCAGCGTGCCGACGACAAGCAGGTGGCGACCGCGCGGGGCAAGGGCAGGGCTTCCACGGTCCAGGTGCCCGGCGGCTACACGCTGTTGAGGCCGACGGCCGTCGCCAGCGGTGAGTTCGCGGTGGTCGAGGTCTTCATCTCCGACGAGGAAGTCACCCACAGCGTGGCCACCTCGTGGCTCATCATCGCCGGCGTGGGCATCGCGCTGATCCTCGGGTCCGTGGCCGTCGCCGACAGGCTCGGCACCCTGATGGTGCGCCCGGCCGGGCGGCTGGCCGCCGCAGCGCGCGCCCTCGGCGAGGGCAGGCTCGGTGTACGGGTGCCGGAGGAAGGGCCCAGCGAACTGCGCTCCGCTGCCGTGGCGTTCAACGCCATGGCCGACCAGGTCGTACAACTCCTAGCCAACGAACGGGAGTTGGCTGCCGACCTTTCGCACCGGCTGCGTACGCCGCTGACGGTGCTGCGCCTGAACGCGGCCTCGCTCGGTGAGGGCGACGCGGCAGCGCACACCCGTGAAGCCGTCGCCAAGCTGGAGACCGAGGTCGACCAGATCATCAGCGCCGCCCGCGAGCAGCGCCAGCAGCGTGCGCAGTCACCGGGCGGTCTGGAGTCCGCCGCCTGCGACGCGGCCGAGGTGATCCGGGACCGGATGTCCTTCTGGTCCGCGCTCGCCGAGGACGAGGGACGCGAAGCACGTCTGGCGGGGGTGAACCGTCCCGTACGGGTGCCGGTGGCCCGTGCCGAACTCGCCGCCGCACTCGACGCGATGCTCGGCAACGTCTTCCGGCACACGCCCGAGGGCACCGCCTTCTCCGTCGACGTGCATCACGGCGGCCCCGCCAGCAATTCGGTGATCGTGCTCGTCTCCGACGCGGGCCACGGCATCGCCGATCCGGACGCGGCGCTGCGCCGCGGGCAGGGGGACGGCAAGCCCGGGTCCACAGGGCTCGGCCTCGACATCGTGCGGAGGGTGGCCGAGTCCACCGGCGGAGATGTGCGCGTCGGCCCGTCCGTGCTCGGGGGGACCGAGATACGGGTGTGGCTGACGCTGGGCGGCGCGGAGGGCACCGAGCGGCGGCGAGGGCGCCGCAAGCCCGAGCGGCGGCTGAGGCATTCGATGCGGCGCAGTACGACGTGACGGTGGCCCCTTCCGCCTCGGCGTCCGCGCCGGGGCCGGCGTCGGCCCCGGCCCCGGCGGCTTGGCGTACGGGCTGCGCGCCGGCCGGTGGTGGTCACTCGGCAACCCGCCACGGGCTGCTTCCCTAACCAGGCCATTCCCCGGACTTAAGCGTGACCTAAGTCCGTCAACCGCCGTCCGCAACAAGGCAATTGTCCGACTCGGCCTCGCTAGTTTGCTGCTCGTCCGCACACCTCCCCCACCGAACGAGGCAGCCTGACGATGACGAACGAAGCAGCAGCACACCCTCCTCGCACGAGCCGCAAGCAGAGACTGGCGGCGGCCGCCGCCGCGGCTGCCGTGATGGCCGGTACGGCATTCGCGCTCGCCGGCCACGCGAGCGCCGGTGAGGAGGGGAAGGGCAAGGAGCAGGCGGAGCGCAAGGGCGGCGCTCCGGCAGCGGCCGGAACCTTCGCGCCGTACGTGGACACCTCGCTCCAGCCCTCCTACGACCTCCTCAAGAACTCAGAGGAGACCGGTGTGAAGGAGTACAACCTGGCCTTCATCACCTCGGGCGGCGACTGCTCACCCAAGTGGGGCGGCACGCAGGAGCTGGGTGACAACCCGGTGGCGCAGCAGGTTGAGGAGCTGCGGGCCAAGGGCGGTGACGTACGGATCTCCTTCGGCGGCGCGGCAGGCTCCGAACTGGGCCTGGTCTGCGGCTCGGTGGACGAGCTGGCGAAGGCCTACGGCGAGGTCGTCGACGCCTTCGACTTGAAGAAGGCCGACTTCGACATCGAGGGTGCCGCTCTGCCGGACACCGCGGCGAACACCCGCCGTGCGCAGGCGATCGCCCAACTCCAGGAGACACACAAGGACTTGGACGTCTCCTTCACCCTGCCGGTGCTTCCCGAGGGTCTGACGCAGGACGGCACCGCTCTGCTGGAGAACGCCAAGGAGAACGGCGTGAAGGTCTCCGCCGTGAACATCATGGCCATGGACTACGGGCCGTCCTACGACGGTGACATGGGCCAGTACGCCATCGAAGCCGCCACCGCCACGCAGAAGCAGGTGAAGACGGCGCTGGGCATCGAGGACGACGCCGAGGCGTGGAACACCGTCGCCGTCACGCCGATGATCGGTGTGAACGACGTCGTCGTCGAGGTGTTCAAGCCCGACGACGCCTCCGAGGTGAAGAAGTTCGCCGAGGAGAAGAACATGAGCTGGCTGTCGATGTGGTCGGCCACACGTGACAAGGCGTGCCCCGGCGGCCCCAAGGACGAGGCAGACCCGACCTGTTCGAGCATCGAGCAGGGGGACAACGACTTCACGAAGGCCTTCACCGGCTGAGCCGGCAGGCCCCCCGGTCAGGGTGGGGCGCAGTGCCTTCCCCCCACACCCAACTGCGCCCCACCCCTCTTCCTCCCCCACCGGGCTCGCCCCCCGGCTGCTCCCCGGGGCCGTTACGCCTCAGGCCTCCGGAAGCCGCCCCGTACGTGCCACTTCCGCGTACCAGCGCGCACTGGACTTGGGCGTACGCCGCTGGGTGCCGAAGTCGACGTGGACGATGCCGAAGCGCTTGGCATAGCCGTACGCCCACTCGAAGTTGTCCAGCAGCGACCACAGGAGATACCCGCGCACTTCCGCGCCCTCCTCCATCGCCCGGTGCACGGCGGTGAGGTGACTGTGCACATACGCGATGCGCTCCGGGTCGTGCACCTGGCCCTCACCGTCCGGCTTGTCCGCGTACGCCGCGCCGTTCTCAGTGATGTAGAGCGGTACGCCGGGTGCCTCGCGGTGGAAGCGGAGCAGCAGTTCGGTCATGCCGCCGGGGTCGATGCTCCAGCCCATCTCGGTCTGTTCGCCCGGAGGCTGGTGGAAGGCGACGCGGTCGGCGCCCGGCCATGGAGAGTGGGCGCTGGCGCCATGGCCGTCCCGGCGCTCCGGAGCCGCCCCGTCCTCCGCCTCCTCGACGGCCGAAACCACCGACGGTGTGTAGTAGTTGAGGCAGATCCCGTCCAACGGCTGGTGTGCGGTGGCCAGATCGCCGTCCCGTACGAAGGACCAGTCGGTGATCCGTGCCGTGTCCGCGAGCAGATCCTCGTCGTAGCGGCCGTGCAGCATCGGCCCGGTGAAGACCCGCGTGGCGAGGGCGTCGATACGGCGTGCGGCGTCCCGGTCCGCCGGTGTGTCCGAACGGGGGCGTACAGCCGCGGGGTTGAGGCTCACCATCACCTGGGCGGCGGCGGGGAGAGCGTCACGGAGCGCCGTCGAGGCGAGGCCGTGTGCGAGGTTGAGATGGTGGGCGGCTCGCAGCGCGTCGGCCGGGTTCGTACGGCCGGGGGCGTGCACTCCGGAGCCGTAGCCGAGGAACGCGCTGCACCAGGGCTCGTTGAGCGTGGTCCACAGCTGCACCCGGTCGCCGAGCGCGTCGGCCACCAGGCAGGCGTAGTCGGCGAACCGCTGCGCGGTGTCCCGCTCCGGCCAGCCGCCCGCGTCCTCCAGTTCCTGCGGCAGGTCCCAGTGGTAGAGCGTGAGGACGGGTGTGATGCCCGCGCCCAGCAGCTCGTCCGTCAGCGAGCGGTAGAAGTCGAGACCGCGCTGTACGGCGGGGCCGCGCCCGGTGGGCTGTACGCGCGACCACGAGACGGAGAACCGGTAGGCGCCCAGGCCCAGTTGGGACATGAGCGCCACGTCGTCGCGGAAGCGGTGGTAGTGGTCGCAGGCCACATCGCCGGTGTCGCCGCCCTCGGTCCTGCCGGGGGTGTGGGAGAAGGTGTCCCAGATCGAGGGGGTGCGCCCGTCCTCCCTTGCGGCGCCCTCGATCTGGTACGAGGAGGTCGAGGCGCCCCACATGAAGCCGGCGGGGAAGCGCACGGTGCCGGTGGGGGGCTGTGAGGACGACTCCGGTGCGGCGTCGGGGGACATGGGGGACAGGGCCATGGAAGCGCTCCCATTCGAGGACGTGAGGAGGTGCTCGCGGAGATGTGGTGCGTTGACGAGGTGCCGGAGCTCACCCCTTCACGGCGCCCTGCATGATGCCGCCGACGATCTGCTTGCCGAACAGCGCGAAGGCGATGAGCAGGGGCAGGGTGCCCAGGAACGCGCCGGCCATGATCACCGATTCGTCCGGGATGTAGCCGCGGCCGAGGCCGGTCAGCGCCACCTGCACGGTCGGGTTGTCCTGGGTGAGGGCGATGACCGGCCAGAAGAACTCGTTCCAGGCCATGACGAACGTCAGCATCCCCAGTACCGCCATGGCGGGCCGGGCGACCGGGAAGACGATGTGCCAGACGATGCGCAGGCTGTGCGCCCCGTCCACCCGCGCGGCCTCGATCAGCTCGGTCGGCAGCGCGTTGACCAGGTACTGCCGCATGAAGAAGACCCCGAAGGCGCTCACCATCATCGGCAGGACGACCGCCTGGAGCTGGTTCGCCCACTCCAGCTTCGCGACGGCCATGTACAGCGGCACCACGCTGAGTTGGGGCGGCACCATCATCGTGCCGATGACCAGCAGCAGCAGCGTGTTCCGCGCGCGGAAGCGGAGCTTCGCGAACGCGTAACCCGCGAGCGTGGAGAAGACGACGGTGCTGACCGCGACCGTGCCCGCGACGACGAGCGTGTTCAGCAGCGCCTTGCCCATGTTGGCGTCGTTCCAGGCGGTGCTCATGTTCGAGATGAGATTCGCGCCGAACCAGAAGGGCGGCGGGGTCTCCGCCAGCCGCTGGTTGTCGCGGGACGCGGCGATCGCCGTCCACACCAGCGGGAAGAGCGAGCCGAGCGTGAAGAGCGACAGCACGGCGTAGGTGATGCGTCCTGCGTGCAGATGTCTGCCTGCGGTGCCTGCCCGCTTCGTACGGCGCCGCCCGCCCTTGCCGGGGCCGCGCCCCTGTCCGTCCGGTCCGGACCCGTCGTCCGCCGGGTCGCTGCCCGTGAGCGGCTCGGGCTTGCGGCTCTCAGTTGCTGTTCGCAGCATGCCGGCCTCCCTCATCGGCTCGTGCTCTTCTGCAGACGCCTGGCGATCAGCCAGTTGGCCAGGCCGATCACCAGCAGGATCAGGAACATCGTCCAGGCGATGGCGGAGGCCCGGCCCAGATGGAAGTTGAACCAGCCCTGCTCGTACAGATACAGCCCCAGGGTCTGGTACTGATGCGAGCCGCCACCGGTCTGCGAACCGCCGAACAGCAGTGGCTCACCGAAGAGTTGAGTCGCGCCGATCGTGGAGACCACGACCGTGAAGAGGATCGTCGGACGCAGCGCGGGGATCGTCACGTGCAGGAACTGCTGCCACCGGGACGCCCCGTCGATGGACGCCGACTCGTACAGGTCGTGCGGTACGGCCTGCATGGCGGCCAGGTAGATCAGCGTGTTGTAGCCCGTCCACCGCCAGATCACGATGCTGGAGACGGCGATCTGCGACGTCCACGTGCCGTTCTCCCAGTCGACGTGGTCGAATCCGACGAGCCCCAGCACCCAGTTGATCATCCCGTAGTCGCGCCCGAAGAGCAGAGCGAAGACGAGGGTCGCGGCGGCCACCGAGGTCGCGTACGGGGTGAGCATGACGACGCGGAAGAACATCGAGCCGCGCAGCCGGTAGTTGAGGAGATGCGCGAGGCCGAGGGCCATCGCCAGCTGCGGCACCGTCGAGATGATGCCGATGGTGACGGTGTTGCGCAGGGCGTTCCAGAAGAACTCGTCCTCCAGCAGCCGTGAGAAGTTGTGCAGCCCCGCCCACTCCATGTGCGTCGGGTCGTGCAGCGAGACGTTGTGCAGCGACGCCCAGCCCGTGTACAGCAGCGGGAAGAGGCCGAAGGCGGCGAAGAAGAGAAAGAACGGTGCGATGAAGGCGTACGGGCTCCACCGGGCGTCCCGGCGGTAGCGGCGGCTGCGGCGCTCGTCGGCGCGGCTGCCACTGCCACCGGGTACGGGACGTCCGGCTGCCCGCAGACCTGTTCCGGGATCAGTCCTCGACAGCGTCATCGATCTTCTTCACCGCGGAATTCCAGCCCTCCTCGGGCGACTTGCCCTGCTGCTCGACCTGGAGGATGCCGATGTTGCCGATGTTCTCCTGGATGACCTGGTCCTTCGGGCCCAGCACCGCCGTCGGGATGCCCTTCGCGGCGTCCGAGAAGATCTTGCCGATGGGTGCGTCGTCGAAGTACTCGTGTTCGGCGTCCGCGACCGCGGGCAGCGAGATGGCCTTGCTCGAACTGGGGAAGCTGGCCTGCTTCTTGAAGAGCGTGGCCTGCTGCTCGGGTGCGGTCAGCCACTGCGCCAGCTTGACCGCCTCGCCCTTGTTCTTCGCGTGCTCGGGGACGGTCAGGAAGGAGCCGCCCCAGTTGGCGGGCTTGGGCGGTGCGGCCACGTCCCAGGCGTCGGCGCCCTTCTCACCGGACTTCTCCTTGATGTAACCGAGCATCCAGGGCGGGCAGATGACCGAGGCGAAGGTGCCGTTGGCGTAAGCCTGGTCCCATTCCTTGTCGAACTGCTTGAGCTTGCCCGTCATGTCGCCCTCGACGGCACGCATGGCCAGGTCCCAGGACTTACGCACGGCCTTGCTCTTCTTGTAGATGAGCTTGCCGTCGGTGTCGTAGTTCTTGATCGCGTAGCTGGAGACCGAGCCGTTGTAGAGCCCCGCGGCGCCGTCGGTGAAGGTCGTGCCCTTGGGTGCCGACTTCGTGAACTCCTCGCCCGTGTCCACGTACTTGCCCCAGTCGCCCGCCCACAGCTTGCCGACGTCCTCGCGGCCGCTGGGAAGTCCCGCCTTCTTGAAAAGGTCCTTGCGGTAGCAGATCCCCATGGGCCCGATGTCCGTGCCCAGCCCGACGACCTTGCCGTTCTCCGCCTTGGCCTGGTCCCATTTCCAGGGCAGCCAGGCGGACTTGCTCACGCCGTCCGCCTTCGCCATGTCGACGAACTTCTCGGAGTGCAGGTTGGCGACCTCGTTGATGTTGCCGACCTCGACGGCCTGGATGTCGCTCAGACCGCTGTTCGCGGTGAGGTGGTTGAGCAGGGCGGGGTAGTAATCCTCGTTCCGCTCGGTCGAGTTCTCCTTGATCTTGATGTTCGGGTGGAGCTTCTCGTACTCGTCGTAGAGCCCCGCCTGCTTGTAGCCGAAGACCCCGAACACGCCGACCGACACGATGGTCTTTCCGTCGTCCCCGCTCCCCGACGCGTCTCCACCGCCGCCGTCCTGCGCGCAGCCCGCCAGCATGCCGGCCGTGAGCACGGCCGTGAGTCCGGACGCGGCGAGGCGCCGGGATCTGGAGCGGTGCCGCAGGTGGTGCGTGCGGTGAAGCGGGGAAGTGTTCCTGCTGATGTGCATGGCTGAGCCATCCCCTCCCGAACTTACGGGCTGTGTAGGGAGCGAGTACCATGGGAGCGCTCCCATATTTGATGAGTTGAAGAGTCCATGAGAGCTGGCGGAGTGTCAAGACATACGGCGGCAACGTGCCCTTGCCGGTATGTAGTTGAATGATCCCGGCCGCACGGAAGCCGGCGCGGGAGAGACGGCCGTTGCCCGAGCGGGCACGCACAGGGAGGGGAGGCATCCATGGCATCGGCCCACCTCGGACGTACCAGCCGGTCCGGAGGCGTGGGGGCGCCCAGGCCCACCCTGGAGCAGGTCGCCGCCCGTGCGGGCGTCGGCAGGGGGACCGTTTCCCGGGTGATCAACGGTTCGCCGCGGGTCAGCGACCGTACGCGCGCCGCGGTCGAGGCCGCCGTCGCCGAGCTGGGATACGTGCCCAACGGCGCGGCGCGTGCGCTGGCCGCCGGAAACGCGGACGCCGTCGCCCTCGTCGTGCCCGAGACCGAGAACAAGCTCTTCGCGGAGCCCTACTTCTCCGGCATCCTGCGCGGCGTCAGCGCCGAACTGGCCGACAGCGCGATGCAGTTGCTCCTCACGCTCATCCGCGATCAGCACGAACGGGACCGCTTCGTGCAGTACGCGGCGGCGCGACGCGTCGACGGGGTGCTGCTGGTATCGGTGCACGCGGACGATCCGCTGCCCGACTCGCTCCGGCAGTCCGGAATGCCCACGGTGCTGGGCGGGCGCCGCAACGGCGCCGAACCCGTCCCCTACGTCGACTCCGACAACGTCGGCGGCGCGCAGATCGCCGTCGAGCATCTCATCGGGCGGGGACGCCGCGCGGTCGCCACCATCACAGGCCCGCTCGACATGTACGTGGCCCAGTGCCGCCTCGAAGGACATCGCGAGGCGTTGCGGGCCGCGGGCCGTAAGGACGACGAACGACTGGTCGTGCACGGCGACTTCACCGAGGAAGGCGGCAAACGTGCGATGCGTGAGCTGCTGGAGCGGGCCCCGGAGGTCGACGCCGTCTTCTGTGCGTCGGATCTGATGGCGTCGGGTGCGCGGCTCGTGCTGCGCGAGGCAGGCAGGACGGTGCCGGAGGACGTCGCGCTGGTCGGTTTCGACGACTCCGCTGTGGCGCGGCACATGGACCCGCCGCTGACCACCGTCCGGCAGCCGATCGAGGAGATGGGGCGGGCGATGGCCCGTACGCTGCTGGAGCTGATGGCACAGGAGCGGGAACCGGCCGCGGACGGCCCTGGAGCCAGCGGCCCTGGAGCCCGCCCATCCGGCGGCGCCGGAGCAGACACCGCCCACGGGACGCCCGGTCTGGTGCTGCCCACGGAACTGATCCGCCGCGGCTCCTCCTGAGCCCGCGAAGGGCTGACGCCGGACCTCGCCCCTGGAATTGACGGACAGTGAGATCGTCACCCCACCGGACAACTCCCGGGTGCGGGTGCACAGCGCCTGTCCTTTGCTGCCTGGTATGACCCCAGACACGCGACGTGAGTCAGACATCGCCCGGAGAATAGTGACGGGAGCGGTCGCGGCGGCCATGTCCATATGCGGCTTCGCCGGTACGGCGCCGCCCCCGGACGGGACCCCTCATATGGAGCCCGTCGCCAATGCCGACAAGCCCGGGGACTCCGATGAGGGGCCGCACGCGCAGAGCGCCCCGGCAGCAGCGAACGATTACACGAGGCCGATCTCCAAGGCCGCCCGCGTCTCCGCGAGGTGGGGAATCCCCGGCGGCTGGGCGGCGGGCCACCACACAGGCGTCGACTTCGCCGCCCCCTCAGGAACGATCGTGCGGTCGGTTGGCACGGGCAGAGTGGAACTCGCCGGGGAGGCAGGCTCGTACGGCAATGCCGTGATCGTGCACATGAAGGACGGCAAGCACGTCCTCTTCGCTCATCTCTCGAAGATCACGGTGCGGCTGGGGCGGGTCGTACGGGCGAACACCGTGCTCGGGGAGTCCGGGAACAGCGGGCGTTCGACAGGCCCGCATCTGCACTTCGAGGTACGCGCCAGCCGGGGCTACGGCACGGAAGTCGACCCCGTCACCTACCTGGCTCGGCACGGTGTCCGTATCGCCTAGACACCCACGAGCCAGCACGAGGCCCCTACCGGAGAGGTGTCCCGGTGGGGGCCTTGCCATGGTGGCGATGGGCGTGCCGCCGGCTCCGTCGGTCACGGCAAGCCGGTTGCGGAGGAGTCAGCTACGGGAAGCGCTGCGCGCCACCGTCGCCATCAGGGTGCCGATGACCACCCCGATCACGAGGTAGACCCCCGCCGTACCGGCCTTCGCCTCCCAGCTCGCGTACGAGGTGAAGGGCGCCAGCATCGCCGCCGCCGTGCCCAGCGCGATGATCCACGCCAGGAACCGGCCCGGTTGCGGGGTCGCCAGCAGCAACAGATTGAGCACAGCCGTGGCCACCAGCGCCGCCAGAGCCGCGCCGAGCGCGAGCTGGCCCGTGGAGGCGAGCACCATCGTGCCCGCCGTCTCGGGCGCGAAGACCGGGATGTCCAGCACGCCGCGCACCAGCAGCAGGGCCACGGCCGCGGCGAGCGCGGCCACCAGCGCCACAGCGATACCGCCCGCCCACAGCCGGAGGGGGCTGAAGCGGCGACGGCCGCTCCCGGGCGGGCGATGGTCGTGGTTGTAGCCGTTGGTCTGCTTCTCCGGTACGTATCCGCCGGAGCTGTCGTACGGGTCCGGGTCGGGGTACTGCCTCGACGGGCCGTAGCCGCGTACCGGCTCGAACGGCTCGAAGGGGCCGTCGCCGTCCTGACCGGTGGCGTCCCGCGGACCGTGCGGCCCCTGCGGTCCACCCCGTCCGCGGGAGCCACCCGATCCGTGTGATCCGTGCGGACCCTGCGGGTCCTGTGGGCCGTGAGGGCCCTGTGTACCTGCCATAGGTATCGAGTCCTCTCCCTGGGCCTCCCCGGACCGCGGTCCGTCCCCCTCAGGCTCCGCCCACCCAACGGCGCCCGCATCCCCAGTCCCGGCGCCGCTGTGCCAACGGCGAACCCGCTCACCCGCGCGGCCCTACGCCGTAGGCCCGTAGTGCTCTGCCGTCTCGTAGGAGGTTCCGGCCGCCTGGACGCCGCCTGGATGCCGCCCGGACCAGCGGCGGGGCGGGCGCCCGTACCGGTCACCCGGATCCGCGATCGCGCCGGGCCCGTCCCTCGCCCATCAGCCGAACATGTACCGGGTCACTGCCTTCCGCGTGCACCCGAGCAGCGGCTGCAGCCGGGCCAGTTGATCCCGTCGTGTTCCCAAATCCGGGCATGAGAAAGGCCCCCACCCGGTTTCCCAGGTGAGGGCCTTGATCAGCGAGGGTGAATGACGGGACTTGAACCCGCGACATCCTGGACCACAACCAGGTGCTCTACCTAACTGAGCTACATCCACCGCGACCGGCGCGCTTTCCACCGGCCGAGAAAGAGTGTACAGGGTCGGCCGGGATGCTTGCGCACAGGTTTACGGGTGCTGCGGCACCCGCGAGCCGTCAGGGCGAAGGCGGTACGACGTGCTTCGCCGCGACCTTCTTGGCCGTATCGGAGTCCGGGCCGGGGGCGGGAACGAAG
>DATMEI010000073.1:0-3725 GCA_035556995.1 Streptomyces sp. | reverse complement strand
ACCGGGCTCACTCTCGACGGGGCGCAGATCGAGCAGCCGCAGCTGGTATCCGTACGGCGGCAGCAGGCCGCGCATCAGGGTGCCGAGGCCGCCTGCGGCGCCGGTGAGCAGGACGGTGCGAGGGGCGGGCATCGGCGAATTCTCCGTCCACGTAGACATGGTTCATATATGGAGACAAGCTTGGGAGTGCGGGCCTGCCGAGTCAAGGGCTTGCCGGGCAGACGGCAAGCCGCGTTCTCGGGTGCCTCGACAGCAGTCGTCGCGCTTGACCGGCGCGACTGGGCTGGCCTACCGTGAGGACGTTCAGAAATATAGACACAGATCAGAAACGTGTACGAGCTGGGCCGGGTCGCGGCAGCGTGCCGCAGCTTGGTCCGCCCAACGGCGCGTTGCCGACGCCCAGTTCCGTACCGGCCCTCATTCAGGGAGCGCCGCATGACCTCACCCTCCTCCCCGTCACCGTCCGCCGCACCGGCACGTGAGACCGGCTCGCTCGCCGGACGCCTCGAAGGCCTGCTCTTCTTCCCCGTCACCGCCTACGGGCCGGACGGCGCGCTCGACCTTGAGGCTTTCCGTACGCACGTGGGCCGGGGGATCGATGCGGGGGCCGGAGCCGTCTTCGCCTGCTGCGGCACCGGTGAGTTCCACGCGCTGGCACCGGAGGAGTTCCGCGCGTGCGTCGCCGCCGCGGTCGAGGAGGCGCGGGGCCGCGTGCCGGTCGTCGCGGGAGCGGGCTACGGCACGGCGCTCGCGCGGCAGTTCGCCGTGCTCGCCGAAGAGGCGGGAGCCGACGGGCTGCTGGCGATGCCGCCCTACCTCGTCGTGCCCTCGCAGGAGGGACTGCTGAAGCACTACACCGCGCTGGCCGAGGCCACCAGCCTCGAAGTCATCGTCTATCAGCGCGACAACGCCGTCTTCACCCCGGCCACGGTCGCCGAACTCGCCCGTACCCCCGGCATCATCGGGCTCAAGGACGGCCACGGCGATCTCGACCTCCTGCAGCGCATCATCAGCGTGGTACGCACCGAGCTGCCCGAGGAAGAGGCGTCCGCCTTCCGCTACTTCAACGGGCTGCCCACCGCGGAACAGACAGGGCTCGCCTACCGGAGCCTGGGCGTGACCCTCTACTCCTCCGCCGTCTTCTGCTTCGCGCCCGAGATCGCTCTCGCCTTCCACCGTGCGCTCATGACCGGGGACGACGCGAAGGTGAACGTCCTGCTCGACGGCTTCTACCGTCCCCTGGTCGAGCTGCGCGACAAGGGCCGCGGGTACGCCGTCTCACTGGTCAAGGCGGGCGTGCGGCTGCGCGGTCTGGATGTGGGCGAGGTACGCCCGCCGCTGTCCGAGCCCGCCCCCGCGCATGTGAAGGAGCTGGCCGAACTGATCGAGCGGGGACTGGCGTTGGTGAACGGCGGGAGCGGTGGCAGCGGCGGCGGGAGCGGCCGCTGATGCGCGCTGCCGCCTTCCTCTATCCCTGGGACGTCGTCGGCGACCCGGACGCACCGCGCCGCCTCCTCGACGTCGGCGTCCAGCAGGTCACCCTCGCCTCCGCCTACCACTCCACCCGCGCCCTGACCCCGCGGCACCCGCACCACCGCATCGTCACGGCACGGCACTCCGCGGTGCTCTATCCGCCCGACCCCGTGCGCTGGAGGGACCGCGAGCTGCGCCCGTACGAGCAGCAGTGGACGCCCAGCAGCGACCCCGGCGGTCCCTACGCCGAGGCGGCCGGCGCACTGAGCGAGGCGGGAATCGCTGTGCACTCCTGGGTGGTGCTGGCGCACAACTCCCGCCTGGGCGAGGACTTCGGGCACATCACCGTGCGCAACGCCTACGGCGACCGCTACCCCTGGGCACCCTGCATCGCCCGCCCCGAGGTGCGCGAGTACGCGGTCCGTCTCGCAGCCGAGGCGGCGGTGCGGGAGCACACCCGAGGCACCGAACTGGAGTCCTGCGGCTGGTACGGGCTGGCGCATCTGCACGCGCACGACAAGACCGGGGGAGTGCGGCTGAGCGGTGCCGGGCAGTACCTGATGTCGCTGTGCTTCTGCGAGGTCTGCCAGGGCGGTTACGCCGCCTCCGGTGCCGACCCGGAGGAGCTGCGCGCGAGCGTCGTACGTGCGCTGGAACCGATGTGGAGCGGCGGGCACGGCACGGACGGCGGCGCAGCGGACCGGGACGGCGAGTGGGCGGAGGTGCGCGGGCTGCTCGGTGAGGAGGCGGCCGGCGCGTGCCGGACCTGGCGCGCCCGTGCCGCGCGGCAGCTGCGCCGTGAGGCCGTGGGGGCGGTACGGGAGGCGGCGGCGTCGCAGGCGGGCGGCGAGACGGATTTCCGGGTGCTGCTGCACGCCGATCCGGCACCGCACCGTGTGGGCTCCAACGCGGGCGTGGCCCCTGCCGAGGCGGCCGAGGACGCCGACGGAGTGGTCCTGCCCTGCACGGGGGGTGCCGCCGAACGAGCTTGTGCGCTCGGCCCGTTCGGCGCAGTGCGAGCCCCGGACCGCTTCACCGTTGCCGCGAACTTCACAGTCGTCTCCGGCATGGGCGGCTCCCCGCACACCCTCGCCGGCGACGCGGCACACGCCCGCGAGCTGGGTGCGGACGAGCTGCGGCTCTACCACGCCGGGCTGGCCTCGGACGCCGACCTCGCTGCTGTACGGGAAGCCCTGCGGGCGCTCCCCGGCGGGGCGTGACCCCGCACGGACCCACAGGGCTCCCCGGGGCACCCGGCCAGGTGACTCCTCGGCGCGTGTCACATCCGCGCGCCCCGTCCCGTCGTAGAGGTGTCAGCCATAACGGCACCTGCACGCACGCATTCCAGGGACGAAGGAGCGTCATCATGGCCCGCATCTCGCTCGATCCGCCGCGCACCGTCTTTCTGCGCCTCGCCGAGTGGTACTCGCGCCGCAAGTACGGCAAGGTCCTCGACCCGCTCCTGGCCATGGGGCACAACCCCCGGGTTCTGCGCGCCGGAGCCTTCTACGAGCAGCGCATCGCGAAGTGGCGGGACCTCGACCCCGGCCTGAAGCACCTCGCCGAGATGGTCTCCGCGGCCCGCATCGGCTGCGCCTGGTGCGTGGACTTCGGGTACTGGCTGGCCGACGATCTGGGCCTGCCCATGGAGAAGATCCAGTACGTGCCGGCCTGGCGGGAGCACCGCGAGCGCTTCGGCGAACTGGAGCTGCTGGTCATGGAGTTCGCCGAAGCGCTGACCGAGACCGAACCGACGGTGACCGACGAGCTGGCGGAAGCACTGATCGGCAGGCTCGGGGAGAGCGCGTTCGTCGAGCTGACGGCGATTGTCGCCGTCGAGAACCACCGCTCCCGCATCAACGCCGCCCTCGGCCTCGTCGGGCAGGGCTTCTCCGACCAGTGCGCGGTCCAGCCCGTACAGAAGGGCGCGGCGGCCTCCTGACACCCGGCCCGCGGCCCCGGCTGCGGACCGTACGGCCGCGTGGCCGCGCAGTGCGGAGGGGCGCTGCGCGCCCGCGGCCGTACGGGCACCGCTCACTCACTACGCGGGGGCGTTCCCGTTCCACGACTCCTCGGCGACGACCGCCGCCACCGGCAACGGGCCGTAGATGTGCGGGAATTCCTCGCTCTCACCGGTCGCGTCGTCCGCGCAGGCACCAGGCTCGGGCGGCTCGTAGCGCAGAGGCGAGGTGATCCGGTCGCTGTCGATGACGAGCACCACCAGCTCGTCCGGATCACAGTCGCCGTACAGC
>DATMEI010000072.1:0-6974 GCA_035556995.1 Streptomyces sp. | reverse complement strand
CCTCAACGCCACCGACCGCAGCGGCCTCGCGAAGACCACTGCCGACGAACTGAAGAAGCGCGGCTTCAAGGTCGGCGAAGTGGCGAACGCTCCGGCCGAGTTCGACGGGAAGGTCAAGAAGACCGGGGTCGTCGTCGGAGCCCCCGGCGAGGACGGCGTCGCCCGCCTGAAGGTGCTGAGCACCCAGCTCGAGGACGTCGACACCCGCTTCGACGAGCGCAAGGGCGACGACGTCGATCTCGTCATCGGGGACGCCTACAAGAAGTTGACGAAGAAGAAGGAAGCGGAAGCCGCCCTCACGGCGCTGGCCGACCCCGCTCCCTCACCGTCCGGCAGCCACTGCGCGGACTGACGGAGAGCTCGCGGGCCGGTCGTCTCCGGCCCGCGCGCCCGCCCGTTCGTTCAGTCCGCCGTCCCGTACATCCGGTCGCCGGCGTCGCCGAGCCCCGGAACGATGTAGCCGTGCTCATTGAGGCGCTCGTCTATCGAGGCGGTCACCACGGTCACCGGCGTTCCCGACAGCTCGCTCTCCATCAGACGTACGCCCTCGGGGGCGGTCAGCAGGCAGATCGCCGTCACATCGTCGGCGCCGCGCCGGATCAGCTCGCTGATCGCCGCGACGAGCGTCCCCCCGGTCGCCAGCATCGGGTCCAGCACGTACACCTGACGTCCGGACAGATCGTCCGGCATGCGGTTGGCGTACGTGGACGCCTGCAGTGTCTGCTCGTCGCGGATCATGCCGAGGAAACCGACCTCGGCGGTCGGCAGCAGCCGCGTCATCCCGTCCAGCATGCCGAGTCCGGCACGCAGGATCGGCACCACCAGGGGGCGCGGGTGCGACAGACGCACGCCGGTGGTCTCCGTCACCGGGGTGCGGAGCTCGACGGCTTCGGTACGCACATCCCTCGTGGCCTCGTACGCGAGCAGGGTCACCAACTCGTCGGCGAGGCGCCGGAAGGTCGGCGAGTCGGTGCGCTCGTCGCGCAGTGTCGAGAGTTTGTGCGCCACCAGCGGGTGGTCGACGACGTGGATCCGCATGACCCGACAGTAGCCGAGGCATGCGAACGGCTGTACTGGCGTACCCCTCCGTAGCGAGGGAAGGTGGTCACGTAGGCGGAGGTGTACACATGCCCGACTCGCAGAACCCGAGGAACGCCGAGAACGCGGAGCAGGCCCGGCCCTCCGAGCACGCCGGGCGCTCAGCCGGTGTCCGCGACGCCGGTCACGTCCGCGCCCGTGAGATCAGCGCGGCACGCAACACGGTCAAGGCCCGTGGCAGCGCCGCCGCACCGCGCGGTCGCAGCACCGACGGCGACAAGGATGCGGAACGGCTCCGCCGCCGGGCGCGCTTCCTGCGGGAGCGGAACGAGGCCAAGGAACTGCGCGAACGCGTGCAGCCACGCCGCGCCCGCAGCGCCCGTCTGAGGCAGTCGATGCGCATGCGGACCTTCCGCTGGTGAAGCGTCGATGAGACTCGGTGAGGCAGCAGGCACAACCTCCTCATCCCGGCGACGGATTGCGACACCTGGTCAAGAAAAGGTCACCCTCTGTCCTCATATCGGGCTCTGCGCGGGAGATCTGCGCAAACACCCGCACGACGCACTGTCGAAGACCCTTCGCACGGCCCGGGTTTCTGCCACGATTCCGATGGGGCGGGGCGAAGTCCTCGTCAGCAGCCATCGGGCACCTCAGATACCAGTGGGAGAGTCACGGTGTATTTCGCCGCACTGCTCGCGCGCACCGAAGACGGGTGGGAAGCGAGCGACACGGAGCTCGACGATGTGGAGACCCTGGCCGACCTGGCCGACCTGGCCCGGGAGACCGCAACCGACGACGAGCCGGTGCTTGCCTGCATCGAGCAGGAGGGCGAGTGGTTCGGAGTCGTGAGGGTCGAAGGCGAGGACGACCCGCGCGTCTTCGTCTCGGACGCCGCCGCTGCCATGCGCAGCTCGTACGGCGAGATCCTGCTCTCCGACGAACTGCTCGGCCGCGAGCCGGAGAACATGGACGCGCTGGAGCAACTCGTCGACCTCGACGGCACGGAGGACGGTGAGCCGGACTCGAAGGAAGGCGCGGCCGAAGGGGGCGACCAGAGCGAAGCGTCCGAGAGCGCACCACCCGGCCCGCTCGGCGACGCGGGTCTGCTCGCCGACCTCGGCATGGAGAACAAGGTCCTGCTCTCGCTCGCACCCGAGGACGCGCTGAGCGAGATCGCGGACGCGCTGGGCTGCACGGACGTGCTGGAGGCCGTGCGGTAGCCCGTGCGTCGCGGTAGGACACTTGCTGCATGAACGACGTCTCTCCCGTGCCCGATCCCGTCCGCGATCGCTGGCGTGCGCCCATGCGCCACGCCCTCGACGAGGCCGTACGGGCCCGGGAGACCGGCGACGTACCGGTGGGCGCCGTCGTGCTCGGCCCGGACGGCGCGGTGATCGGCCTCGGGCACAACGCACGTGAGGCGACGGGCGATCCGACCGCCCACGCGGAGATCGTGGCGATCCGCGCGGCAGCCGCGACTCTCCACGACGAGTGGCGGCTGCACGGGTGCACGCTGCTGGTCACCCTGGAGCCCTGCACCATGTGCGCGGGCGCGATCGTGCTCTCCCGCCTGGACCGCGTCGTCTACGGGGCGCGGGACGCGAAGGCGGGCGCTGCGGGCTCCCTGTGGGACGTCGTGCGGGACCGGCGCCTCAACCACCGGCCCGAGGTGATCTCCGGCGTACTCGACGGCGAATGCGGGGCTCTGCTCACGGACTTCTTCCGCCGGTCTCCCGGCGAAGGCTGACGAAGGGGCACCGTGCCCGCACACCGGCCCGACCCCGTCGCAGGGGCCCGATACGGATTTCGGCACACGGCGACCGTTGGGTAGAGTGCCTCTCGGTAGCGTGTCCGAGCGGCCGAAGGAGCTCGCCTCGAAAGCGAGTGAGGGGCAACTCTCCGTGGGTTCAAATCCCACCGCTACCGCTGTGAACAGCACAAACGAAGGGCCGGACCCGTCAGGGTCCGGCCCTTCGCCGTTCTCCGTCCCGGTTTCCGTCCCGGATTCCGTCCCGGTCGGCACTGCGCCGGCCCGCACAGGCCGCTTCCTCACCGCCTGATTGCAGCGACGTGCCCTCCGATGAGTTTTCCCGGCTCCCGGCGTCTGACTGAAGGAAGGACTCACCGGCCACCTGACTCGGAGGGGAATCATGAGGAAGATCGCAGCAGGGCTGTTCATCTCGCTCGACGGGGTCGTGGAGGCGCCCGACCAGTGGCACTTCCCGTACTTCAGCGACGAGATGGGCGCCGCCGTCGATGCGACCATCGCCTCGGCCGACACCCTCCTCCTCGGCCGCAAGACCTACGACAGCTTCGCCGGGGCGTGGCCGGAGCGGGAGGCGGCGGGCGGCGAGGACGCCGGCTTCGCCAAGAAGCTCGGCGACGCACGCAAGATCGTCGTGTCGAACCAGAAGCTCGACTTCACATGGCGGAACTCCGAGCAGCTCAAGGGCGAGCTCGTCGAAGCCGTCACCGCCTTGAAGAACGAGCCGGGCGGGGACATCGCCATGAGCGGCTCGGTCTCCGTCGTTCGACGGCTGCTGGACGCCGGCCTGCTGGACGAGCTGCACCTCCTGGTGCACCCCGTCGCGGTCCGCAAGGGCATGCGGTTGTTCGACGAGAGCGACACCACGATGCCGCTGCGGCTGATCTCATCCGAGACGTTCCAGACCGGCGTACTGAACCTGGTCTACGCCCCGGCCGCGTCAGCCGGCGGCGCCTCCTACGAGGACGCCAGGGCCCACCTGCCCCAAAGCGACTAGTCAGCTCCTGCCAGCTTCTTCCGCGGTCGTGAGATGCGGACCGCGGAAGGTGCGACGGTAGGCGTTGGGCGTGGTGCCCAGACGTCGGAAGAAGTGGTGGCGGAGGGCTGCGTCGTTGCCGAACCCGGAGCGGGCTGCGACGGCGTCGATGGTCAAGTCCGTATCCTCCAGCAGTTGCTGGGCGCGGAGAATGCGCTGGCCCAGCATCCACTGGTGAGGTGTCGTGCCCGTCTCCTGCAGGAAGCGGTGTGCGTATGTGCGGGGCGCCATGTGGGCCCGTCCGGCCAGGTGCTCCACGGTGATCTGCTCAGTCAGGTGCTCTTCGATCCAGTGCAGCGAGACGTCGATCGCGTCGTCGCCACGTTCCGGGGGGAGCGGGTGCTCGATGTACTGGGCCTGCCCCCCGTCACGGTGCGGTGGTACGACCATCCGGCGGGCGATCGCGTTCGCCACCTTGCTGCCCTGTTCCCGGCGCACCAGGTGAAGGCAGGCGTCGATGCCGGCGGCGGTGCCCGCCGAAGTGATCACGGAGTCGTCCTCCATGTACAGAACGTCCGGCTCGACCCGTGCCCTGGGATAGCGCTGTGACAGCAGCCGGCTGTAGCGCCAATGGGTCGTGCAGCGACGTCCGTCCAGCAGGCCGGCCGCGCCCAGGACGAACGCGCCCGAACACACGCTGAGCACCCAGGCGCCGCGGTCCACGGCCGCGCGCAGAGCAGCAAGCAGGTCCTCGGGGAACTCGCGCTCCGGGTAGTGCTGTCCCGCCGGCACCACGATCAGGTCGGCGGCGGCAAGCCGGTCGATACCGTGCGAAGTTCCGATGGTGAAGGCTGGCGTGGCGCGGATGGGCGTCGGCTCGGCAGCAGCCAAGGCGAAATCGTAGACAGGCAGCCCTTCTTCACTGCGATCCATCCCGAAGACCTCTGCCGCCACGCCGAGTTCAAAGGCGTTGACTCCGTGTGAGCGCGACGGCGACATTTCTCAGCACGACACGAGTATGGCAGTAATTCGATGTCCAGTGACAGTGCTGCCACTGACGCTCGCATGACCTGCGGAGCCACCGTAGGGGGATGAATACCGCAATCGGCACCGTCGTCGGGATCGCCCTCCTGGCTCTCATCACCCTCCCCCCGGTCATCGGGGCTCTCCGCGAACGCGGCATAGACCGGCAGCTGCGCGGCGCAGGAGTGCCGCCGCCACCGCACCGGCGCTCCGACCACCATCGGCTGCCTTGAGCACCGGGCCGTCTCCGACGGGCAGCCCAGGCACGGGAAGCAGCTGCTCGAACCGTCGTGAGCATCGGCGATCGATGCTCCTACCTGCACGAACAGGGTCCGGGGGGCGCCCGCTCGCCGTGCTCCGTACCAGTTGCCGCCCCTGCGGGCCGTACGGAGCGGGAGCAGGTACGTCGGCAACAGCAACAGCCCACAGTGGACGGGCCGTTGCTGTTGCCGACGCCACGCGAGTCGGGCGGCTCGCCGGCCGCGGCACACGCGCGCCTCCTGACCGTCCACCGGGCCCTCACGGCCCGGGACGGCACCCTGCCCCGGGAAGCGCCGGCTGCGGATCCGCCCCTTCGTCGTGTTCTCTCCTTGTTTCCCTCGGTACGCCGAGGTGAGGAGGACGGGGAAAAATTGCGGCGGAGCAGGTCAAAGGGCCCTGGTTACGGTGACTTTGTCTCCGTACGTGTGGATCATGCACCCCGCGCCGGTGGTTAGACTCACCCGACTGCGAACAGGGGACCCCAGGCAGCCGCAGGAGGCACGAGATGGTGCAGACGAAGAAGATCATGATCTACGTGGTCGCCGTCTTCGCGCTCTATACGATCATCACGTCCCCGGCCAGGGCAGCCGACCTCGTGCAAATAGGCTTCGAGGGCATATCGAGCGCCGCGCAGGGAGTGGGCAATTTCATGACGGAGCTGGTGAACAACTAGAGCGCCTCCGGCGCAGCTCCGGCGTACTCGGCATTCGGCCCTCGCCCGTCACCGGTGCGGGGGCCGTGCGCTGCCCGGACCCGTCGGCGTCCCGGTCCGTACACCCTCAGCCATTCATGCTCGAAGGTCGTCCGAAGTCCTCAACTCCTCACCAACACGGCGCTTTACGGTGCTTGCGCACGTTGCACATGTCTTGTGATGCTATGACCGCTTTTGGCCGATACATCGAGCGAGACCGACCCGGACCGTGAATAGGTGGTGGCTGAGTGGCGGCGACCCAGACCCGCGAGAGCCGCAGCGCGGAGGCCCGGGCGCTGACCCAGGAGCTCTTCGAGCAGCTGGCCGGACAGAAACCCGGCACAGCCGGCCACGAACGGGTGCGCACCGCGCTCATCGAGGCCAACCTTCCACTGGTGCGCTATGTCGCAGCCCGGTTCCGCAGCCGCAACGAGCCGATGGAGGACGTCGTACAGGTCGGCACCATCGGGCTCATCAACGCGATCGACCGGTTCGACTCCGAGCGGGGCGTCCAGTTCCCGACCTTCGCCATGCCGACGATCATCGGCGAGATCAGGCGCTACTTCCGGGACAACGTCCGCACCGTGCACGTCCCCCGACGGCTGCACGAGATGTGGGTCCAGGTCAGCAGCGCGACGGAGGACCTGACCACCGCCTTCGGACGCTCGCCGACCACGGCGGAGATCGCGGAGCGGCTGAAGCTGGCCGAAGAGGACGTGCTCGCATGCATCGAGGCGGGACGCTCCTACCGCGCAACGTCGTTGGAGGCCGCACAGGAGCGTGACGACGGCCTTCCGGGCCTGCTGGACCGGCTCGGCTACGAGGACCCGGAGCTGGACGGAGTCGAGCACCGCGACCTCGTACGGCATCTGCTCGTCCAACTCCCGGAGCGGGAACAGCGGATCCTGCTCCTGCGCTACTACCGGAACCTGACGCAGTCACAGATCAGTGCGGAGCTGGGCGTGTCCCAGATGCACGTATCGCGGCTGTTGTCCCGAAGCTTCGCGCGACTGCGAGCCGCGAACCGTATCGAGGCATAACCGGGCAGAGACGCACGTAACGAAGGCTCAACTCCCTTTGCTGTGCAGTTTTATCGACATGAGGCTACGTCGCGTTGCCTACTTGTGACATTCTGCAAGAGCTGCGTTTGCCGCAACGGCGCTTCCGGTATGCAGGGGGAGGTGCCTCCCTCGAACGAGGGTGCCGCTGCGACCCGTCCG
>DATMEI010000071.1:0-5175 GCA_035556995.1 Streptomyces sp. | reverse complement strand
GGTGGCGAAGGTGCCGAAGCCCAGCCGGGCGACGGCGGTGCCAACGACCTCAACGTCGGCTCCATTCTTCAGCCGGCCAGCGCCACGCTGAAGTTCATCAAGGGCACCTCCGACGACGTCGTCGCGATGCCGGAGTTCCTGCGCATCATCACCGGTGACGCCAAGGCACTCACCAACGGTCCGGACAACGCCAACGCCTCCTGGAGCTGCGAAGGCTTCGAGGACCGTCAGCTGAAGGACAAGTACCCGATCTGCCCCGACGGCGCCCAGATGATCCGTACCTTCAACTTCCAGAACTGCTGGGACGGACAGAACACGGACAGCGGCAACCACCGCGACCACATGTCCTTCGCCGAGGAGGACGGTTCCTGCCCGGACGGCTTCCAGGCCATCCCGCAGCTGCAGCAGAAGATCAAGTACGACATCCCCGCCGAGAACCTGGTGAACGCGGACGCTCCGTTCGCGGTCGACAGTTTCCCGGAGCAGCTGCACAACCCCGTCACTGACCACAGTGACTTCATCAACGTCATGCCTGAGGACTTGATGAACGAGGCGGTCGGCTGCATCAACGAGGGACGCGAGTGCTGATGCACGGTTGATTCAGCCGCGGGGCCACCAAGCACCAGGCCCCGCGGCTGAACACATCAGCTGAGCACAACGGCTGGGAACCACAGCTGGGAACCACACAACTGAACACACCACCAACGACTACGGCGGCCCGGACACAGATTCTGTGTCCGGGCCGCCGTAGTCGTGTTGTTCTGTCAGGGAGTCACTTCAAGGTCCGGGTCGGTTCCGATGCGAGGGGACATCGGAGAGGGGGAGGTCAGAGACCGTTGACCCGGGCCTCGCGTGCGACACCCAGCGGGCGGATGCCCGAGGAGACGGCAGAACGCGCCCTGCGTCCGGCCCTCGTACGCTGCCGTCGGATCTGGCCCAGCAGCCGGCGGCCGCGAAGGGTCATCTCCAGTTCGAAGCGGGTACGGGGATCACGCAACGCCGAACCGAAGAGCTTCTCGATCTGGCGGAGCCTGTATCGCACCGTCTGGGGGTGCACCTGCAGGGTCTTCGCCGCTTCCGGCGCTCCCCCGCTCTCGAGCCACGCGAGCAGCGTGACCTCAAGCCGTTCGCTCTGCCTCGGAGTCAGCTCCGCCAGCGGGCCGAGCCAGCGGGATGAGAGCGCGCAGGCGAGCGATTCGTCCTGCAGCAGCAGAAGCATGGACAGATGGTCGTCCACGAAGAGGACTTTTCCGTCCGGGTTGTTGTTGGCGATGCCGCCGGCCGGGTTTCCGGTCGGTGTCAGCTCCAGCAACCGCCGGGCCCAGCGCACCGAGGACCCCGCGTCGTTGAGCGGAACGGTGTGCCCGATCGCAGCAGTGCGACCGCGCAGCACGTTCTCCAGTGCTTCGCGGTCGTCCTCCGGGTCGGGTATCAGCAGGCACAGCTCACTCTCGACCGGGCTGACCAGCGCATTGCCGAGTGCAGCCGCGAGCTGGGGCACCTCGCTCGGTGAAGCGAGGGCGATTGCTCGGACTGTCTCGGGCAACGGCCACCTGGCGGACCTGGCCAGCTCCGTCAGGCGTGATTCCGGGAACTCCTCCTCTGACATCAGGGCTGTGAACAGCTGTCGGCGCGCACGGTCGATGGGAACCGCTGCTGTGACGTTGTCCGCCGGTGCATCGGTTCCCGTGTCCGTGTTTCCTGTCTCTTCTGATTCCTGAGCGTGATGCCCGAGTGCGGCCAGCAATGCCTGTTCCACGGCCCATTGAGCATCTTCGCGGTCAATTTCCCGTAGAAAAGCGGACATTGCCGGTATGCTGCGCTGCAAAGCGTCCACCACCTGGTCAGCGATGGCGGGCAGCTCCTTTCGCTGAACGCGCGTCCACTCGCCGCGGGGGCGAGACCGGATGCGGTTTAGAACGTCGCTCATCTCTACCTCGTTCCTGCCGGGTTGGGCCTGCCCGAGCACGGGACTGACAGGCCCGCGGAGGTTGCCTCCGAAACCGGTATCCCGCCCCGGTCCCAGAGTTGAGGGTCCCCCTGCTTCCCCTGAGTGGGCATCATCGACATCGCGGGGTGATGCGGCGATCCCACTGACAGAATTTGTCACAGAGCGATAAATCCTGTGAAGGGTTCGGGGAGTTCCGAGATGCTGCTGCATCCCGACCACCGCATTTTGGTCGCGCAAAGTAGAGAGCAAGACACCAGAACGTCACGGGTGATACCCCGTTCAACTGCTTTGCGGTTTACGGCAGATGCGGGACCGAGGGTCAGGTCGGACCTAGGCGACTGTGCGATCGGAAGATCCGATGCCCCGAGAAAAGATCCGTGTCCCGCCTACGGAGCGCCGGTCATCGACGCTCGTAGCGGCCCGCAGAGGCGACGCCGGCCCTCGTCAGGGCGTCGCCCGCGAACGCAGGCTCGAAGCAGACATTTCCAGAAAAGGAATCGGTGCCCGTTCCGTCCCCCGGTACACGGCCTTTGTGATGGTCGCCACACTCGCTCTCGTCTTCGCGGTCAGCAACCAGTCGATCGCCCGGGTGTGGGCCTTCATCGACTTCGGTTCAGGAGTCATATCCCTCCTGTTGCTGACATTCACCGTCTTGTGGGGTCTGGCCGCCGCCGACCAGTTCATCCTCGACCCCAACCACCGGCTGATCGCGCAGGCGATCCACCGGGGGACAGCTGTGGGCGGGATCGGCTTCCTCGGTCTACACATCTGGTCGAAGATCGCGCTCGGCTCGACGACTTGGCAGGCGACGGTGGTGCCGTTCACCGACGGGGCCCAGCCGGTCCTGGTCGGTCTCGGCTCGGTCGCGGGATATCTCTTCGTGGCTGTGACCGTGACCGGTGCGGTGCGGGGCGCTTTCGCTCGCAAGGGCCAGTCGCGCATGTGGAGAGCCCTGCACATGAGCGCTTACCTCGCCTGGGGGGCCGCGCTTGTGCACGGTCTGCGTGCGGGACGTCCCGTCGCCGACTACGTCGACCTCGGGTACGCCCTGTGCCTGACCGCCGTGACGGTCGTGCTGATGATGCGGCTCGCTCAGGGGCGCCGTAACAGGCGTCCGGGTTCCAGCAAGAAGGAGAAAAAGTGACCTCTGTCGTGCCCAGCCCCGTGTCCGCGTCCAACGCGGACGCGGTGCCGTCCCTCGCCTCGTACGGGCCGCCTCGGCTGCTCGCGGGTCTGGGCACCGGCGGGGCGTGGTCCAGGCGGCTCGACCGCGTCGGTCATCTGACGGTGCACGGCCAGATGCCCGAGCTTCGTCTTCAGGAGGTGGTCGACCTCGCGGAGAACATCGACCTGCGCGGCCGTGGCGGCGCCGGATTCCCGTTCTCCCGCAAGCTCACCTCCGTCATCGAGACGGCACGCCGGAGACAGGACGCACGTACGGCGGTCGTGGTGAACGGCAGCGAGGGCGAGCCGAGCTGCCTCAAGGACACCGCTCTGCTCCTGTACACACCGCATCTGGTCATCGACGGCGCACTGCTGGTGGCACGGGCCCTGAAGACGGACGACGTGAGCATCTGCGTCACACGGCCGGACGTCGAGCGCTCACTGCGGGACGCGGTCGCGGAGCGTGGGCCCGCCAACCCGCGTGTACGCGTGACCCGTATGCCCGAAGCCTTCGTCACCGGCGAGTCCTCATCGCTCGTCAACGGTCTCAACCAATTGCCGGTTCTGCCCTCCGGTACGGGCGTACGCGCCAGCGAAAGCGGTGTCGCCGGCCTGCCGACGATGGTCTCGAACACGGAGACCTTCGCCCAGCTCGCCGTCGCCGCCCGCCTCGGCGCGCTCGACTTCCGCAACGTGGGGCTGCCCACCGAGCCCGGCACGGTCCTGCTGACCGTGGGCGGGGACCGGGTGGTGGAGACGCCGTTCGGGGCACCGCTGCCGTACATCCTGGGACTCTGCGGCATCGACCAGGGCCAGGGCGTACTGATCGGCGGCTACCACGGCCGCTGGCTGAAGCGGGACCTCGTCTGGTCGGCTCGTATCTCCCGCGACTCGCTCACCTCGTTCGGCTCGACGCTCGGCGCGGGCGCGGTCCTGCCGCTACCCGAAGAGACCTGCCCCGTCGGCGAGTTGGAGCTGGTGGCCCGCTGGATGGCCAAGGAGTCGGCCGGCCAGTGCGGACCGTGCGTGCTGGGGCTGCCCGCCCTCGCGGACACTCTGGCGTGGGCGGCCGACGGCGGCGGCCAGGAGGCTTTGGACGCCGTGTACGCGAGGGCCAATGCCGTCAAGGGGCGAGGTGCGTGCAGCCACCCCGACGGCACGGCGCGCCTCGTCGAGTCGACGCTCGACGCGTTCCCCGAGGACTTCGAGCTGCACGCCCTGGGGCAGGGATGCGGCAGGCCCGTCCTCAGCTCGCTCGCGGTGCCCGACGAGCGTCAGATATCGGGTGGGCGCGGCATCCGCGGCATCCGTGCGGAACGCGGACGGACCGCGGCGGGCTTCCAGCAGAAGACCAAGCGGCTCGTCGTCGACTGGACGCTGTGCCAGGGACACGGACTGTGCGCGGGAGTGGTCCCGGACATGGTCGAGCTCGACATCGACGGATACCCCACGGGTGCGTCCGCCGAGATCCCCGCCTACATGAACAAGCAGGCCCAGCGCGCGGTGCGCCGCTGCCCGGCGCTCGCCCTTCGCATCGTGGAGAAGTGAGGCGACAGGAAGACGACGCGAAGGTGTACGAGGCCCGAACAGGGCGCTGTGCAGGGCGCTTTGCCTGGCGCGGGACGAGGTGACTCGCCCAAACCTCGCTGATTGGCGCGATCTGACAACTTTTCGCCGCCTGCATCACAGCTGCACCACACTCACATGCCAGTCACAGTCGAGCACTGAAGGAGCGGTCATGAGGAAGCATCGTCACGTGACTCTGGTCGGGACCGCGGTCGCCGTTGCGATGTTCGCGACGGGGTGCGGCTCCGAAGGCGGTGACCCCCCGCAGAAGATCGAACCTGCGGGCAATCAGGCTGTCGGCGAAGGCTACGAGGGCGGAAAGGGCGGCGGCTCCAAAGGCGACGCCTCTGACGCCAAGACCGCTCCGGCCAAGTCGCTGGAGGTCAAGACCACTTCAAAGCTGGGTGACGTCGTCACGGACGCCAAGGGCTGGTCGCTGTACCGCTTCGACGACGACACCGCCTCACCGTCACAGTCCAACTGCGACGGCGCCT
>DATMEI010000070.1:0-2694 GCA_035556995.1 Streptomyces sp. | reverse complement strand
ATCGGTCCGTCCGCTGGACGGTGAGCCCGGGCGGCATCCCGGCGGAGGCCGAGGAGGTGCCGCCTGTCCCGCATCTGGCACGCCTCAGTCGTCGCACCGTTCCAGGACCAGGCCGACGGAACCTTCCTTGCGGCCGTTGTTCGCTTCCAGGTGCAGATGAGTTCCGTCGGGCGTGCCGTCCTCGGCGAGCGAGCAGATGGCCGGCCAGGGTTCTGAGCCCTGCGACGTCGGCCGAGACGCACGGGCAGGGGCCGCCGTGCCGCCAACGGCGACAACTCTGATGGGCGGCCCCATACTTGCGCACGGCCGCCGCCTTCCCTTCACGCCCCTGCCTCTACCCTTGAGGACTTCGGATTGATGGTTCACGAACAACCACGGAATGGAGCGTGCGGTGACCGCGGGGGAAGCGCAGGGCGGAGAGCTGACGGGCAAGGTACTCGGCGGGCGTTACCGGGTGACCTCCATCATCGGGCGCGGCGGCATGGGAGTGGTCGCCCGGGCGGTGGACGAACTCCTGAACCGCGAGGTCGCCGTCAAGGTCCTGCGGGCTTTCACCGACACCTCCGCAGCCGAACTGGCCGACGTGCGGACCCGGATGCAGCGAGAGGCGCAGGCCGCCGCCCGTATCCGGCACAGCGGCGTGGTCACCGTGCACGACGTGACCGAGGAGCAGGGCCTCCCGGTCATCGTCATGGAACTCGTCGACGGGCCCTCGCTCGACGACGTGCTGATGGAGCGCGGCACATTGGAGCCGCACGAAGCCGCCGCGATCGGCGCCAAGCTGATGGACGCGCTCGACGCCGCGCACCGGGCCGGCGTACTCCACCGGGACGTCAAGCCGGGAAACGTGCTGATCGAGCACGGCGGCAGGGTCGTGCTCACCGATTTCGGCATCGCCAGCATGGAAGCCTCCGGCGACGACGCCATGGCCAAGCTGACCCAGAGCGGTCAACTCGTCGGTTCCCTCGACTATTTGCCGCCGGAGCGCGCGCAGGGCAGGGAGCCCGGTCCCGCGTCGGACATCTGGTCGCTCGGCATGACGCTGTACGCGGCGGTGGAGGGGACCTCGCCGTTCCGTCGTACGTCGGTGTGGTCGACGCTGGCGGCGATCGTGACCGAGCCGCTGCCGGAGCCCCGCCGGGCGGGACCGCTCACGCCGGTGCTCCAGGCGCTGATGGCGAAGGAGCCGGAGAACCGGCCCACCGCGGAACAGGCGCGCGGCATGCTGGAGCGCGTCGCCTCGGGCGGGACGGTGCACCTCCAATCCGCCGCTCCGACGCCGACACCCGCTCCCGCTCCCACGTTGGGGCCCGGGGCTGCGGCCGCCGCCGCACCGGCCCCCGGGTTCGGTCCCCCGCTGTTCCCCCAGCCCGCCCCGCAGCCTGAGCCTCCGCACGCCGGCTACGTGCAGCCCGACCTGCCGCAGCACGGTGCGCCGGTCGCGGGCCATGCCGGAGTCCCCGCTCCCGAGACGAGCCGGACGGCAGCCCGTCGCACACGGCGCGGCAGCAACCGCACCGTCGTCGCGGCAGCGGCCGCCGTCGTGCTCCTCGCCGCAGGCGCCGGCATCACCTACGCCCTGACGTCCCAACAGGGCGGCACGACCAAGGACGGCGCACAGGCGACGCCGCCCGGCATCGAATCCCCCACGGACAGCCCCGGGTCGACAGGGGGCAGTACCCTGTCGTCCGCCGGTTCTCCCGGAACGTCCTCGAAGCCGTCGACCTCGGAGGAGCCGGACGGTCACGAGGACGAGGAGCTGGGCCCCACGAAGAAGCCCGGCGTCGAAGGCGACAGGCCGACCGAGAGCCCGTCGACCTCCCCAGAGACCAAGCCCAGCCCGACGGTGAAGGAGCCCACCCCGGTGTCGACGGCCTGCACCGGCTGGGGCCACGAGAACCGCAGCGACGGCTACGGCTACTTGGCCGAGACGTCCCACCTCTACACCGGGCCGTACGCGGAATGCCAGTACGTGACCGTGGTCAAGACCGGTGTGAAGCTCTACTACCACTGCTACATCACCAACGCCCACGGCAACAAGTGGATCTACGCCCGTATCGAGGGGACGAACACCGAAGGCTGGGCCCGCAGCATCAAACTCACCAAGGAGAGCGGCACCCTGGCCCGCTGCTAGGCGTTCCCAACCAGTGCTGTATCGGGGCGCAAGCCGCCACCGTGGTAGCCCCGCGACGGCCCGGGACCGCTTCAGAGGCGGTCTTTGGCGGCCGGCACCAGCTTGGCTGGACAGTAACGGTTGCTGCAGTTGCGGTACTGCGCTGCTGCAGGCGCGTGGTCAGTGCAGTCGCTCCGCCTGGTTGCCCTCGTAGGGCCCCGAGACTGCCCGACGATGCCGCATCCCCGTGGCTGGCATGATCCCCCTGGAGGGGGCGGATGTGGACGTTGTGGAACTGATGGGGTGGCCAGCCGCGCGAGGGTGCTCGGTGGTCTTCAAGGCTGACGGTGAAAGATCACGGGGGCATCGCTGGATGGTGATCGTCTCTGGTGGTGTCTTGGGCGCGGAATCGTTCTTCAGGTCAGATGAGGCGTCCGCCGACGCGTGCCTTGAGGCAACTCTCGCGCACTTGGAAGGCTTGGGGATTTCGCCGTTCGCCTGAGGCCTGAGCCTGGGAATCACGAGGGGTGGGGTGGCGTGCGTGCAGCGTGAGCTGCGGCGTTGGGTGCTCACGCCTGGAT
>DATMEI010000069.1:0-2082 GCA_035556995.1 Streptomyces sp. | reverse complement strand
CTCCAAACGCAAGGAGTTCATCGGCAAGCGGTCCCACCAGCGCACCGACACGGCACGGCCGGACCGCAAGCACCTGATCGGACTGCTGCCGTGGGACGGGCGTGAACTGCCCCCGGAAGGCGGCCACATCACCGAAGGGGAAGCGGGCCGGCCGGGCACGCCGGAGCCGTCGCTCGGTCACGTCACCTCCAGCTACCGCAGCGCGGCGCTCGGTCGCACCTTCGCGCTCGCCCTGGTGGAAGGCGGCCGGGACCGGATCGGCAGCACGGTGTACGTGCATCTCGGCGGCCGGACCATGCCGGCCCAGGTCACCGAGCCGGTCTTCTACGACAAGGAAGGGAGCCGAAGGGATGGCTGAGACATCTACGGCACTCCCCCGCCCACTGCTCACTCGGCACTCCCCGCTGGAGCACCGGGCAGACGACATGGAGCGGGCCGGACGGGCCGGTCCCTGCGGGGCGGAGCTGAGGGAGGTCCCCTTCCTCACACAGTTCAACCTCCGGCTCCGGTACCCGGCGCCGCCCGTACGGCCTGAACCCCTGCTCGCCTCCCGGCCGTTCACTCTCCCCCGCACTCCGAACACCGTGCACCGTGCCGGAGACATGACCGCGATCTGGCTGGGCCCTGACGAATGGCTCGTCGTCACCCCCGGACCGGCCACGGACGTCGAGGGCTCGCTGCGGAAGGCGGCAGAGGCAGCCCTGTGCGGCGCGTACGCCGACGTGTCCGCGCACAGCACCGTGCTGCGGCTGAGCGGCGGACGGGCACGTGAAGTGCTGCGCAAGGTCTGTTCGATCGACCTGCACCCCCGGACCTTCGGCAGCGACAGGTGCGCACAGACGCTACTGGCTCGCGTCCGCGTGCTGCTGGTGGCCGACTGCCGGGCGGACACGTTCCTGATCTTCGTACGGGCGTCCTTCGCCGACTACGTCACCGACTGGCTGCTCGACGCGATGGCTGAATTCGCGGACGGCACGGATCACTTGACCGAGGAGAGGTAACGATGGTGCAGCGTGTTCGCGGGGTCATCGCCCCTGGCAAGAATGAACCGGTGCGGGTCGAGACGGTGATTGTGCCGGATCCCGGGCCGGGTGAAGCCGTGGTGGAGGTTCAGGCGTGCGGGGTGTGCCACACCGACCTCCACTACAAACAGGGCGGCATCAGCGACGAGTTCCCCTTTCTGCTCGGCCACGAGGCGGCGGGCGTGGTGGAGTCGGTCGGTGAGGGCGTGACCGAGGTGGCGCCGGGAGACTTCGTGGTCCTCAACTGGCGGGCGGTGTGCGGCCAGTGCCGGGCCTGCACGCGGGGTCGCCCCTGGTACTGCTTCTCCACCCACAACGCACGGCAGCGCATGACCCTGGCCGGAGGCTCCGGGGGAGGCACGGAACTCGCACCGGCGCTGGGTATCGGGGCGTTCGCGGAGAAGACCCTGGTCGCCGCCGGGCAGTGCACCAAGGTGGACCCCGAAGTCTCCCCGGCCGTGGCGGGACTGCTGGGCTGCGGGGTGATGGCGGGTATCGGCGCCGCGCTCAACACCGGGCAGGTGGGACGCGGCGACACGGTCGCGGTCATCGGCTGCGGGGGCGTGGGCGACGCGGCCATCGCCGGCGCCCGACTGGCGGGCGCGGCCCGCATCATCGCGGTGGACATCGACGGCCGCAAGCTGGAGACGGCCCGCGGGATGGGCGCCACCCACACCCTCGACTCCCGGGATCACGACCCGGTGGAGGGAATCCGGGAACTGACGGGCGGGTTCGGCGCAGATGTGGTGATCGACGCGGTAGGACGGCCCGAAACCTACGAGCAGGCCTTCTACGCCCGGGATCTGGCCGGGACTGTCGTCCTGGTCGGCGTGCCGACACCGGAAATGCGGCTGGAACTGCCGCTGCTGGATGTGTTCGGACGTGGCGGGGCTCTGAAGTCGTCCTGGTACGGGGACTGTCTGCCCTCCCGGGATTTCCCGGTACTGATCGACCTGCACCGGCAGGGACGGCTGGATCTGGAGTCGTTCGTGACGGAGCGGATCGCGTTGGAGGACATCGAGAAGGCGTTTGAGCGGATGCACGCGGGCGATGTGCTGCG
>DATMEI010000068.1:0-3090 GCA_035556995.1 Streptomyces sp. | reverse complement strand
GGGAGGAACTGCTCGTCCGCAACGTTGCCCGCCTGGTGCAGGTCCCCACCGGTCAGCCACGCGAGGTGAAACCGCTGACGCAGCAGGAAGTCAGCGCACTGCTCACGGCAGCGCGGGGACGACGCCTCTACGCGGCCTACGTACTGATGCTCGCGGTTGGGCTGCGAAAGGGGGAAGCGCTGGGGCTGCGCTGGTCCGACGTCGACCTGGACGCGAGAACGCTGCGGGTGCGGTCGACCTTGCAGCGGCTGAACGGAGAGCTGCACATCTCGGCTCCGAAGACCTCGCGATCCCGCCGGACGCTGGTTCTCCCGCGCGCCTGTGTCGTGGCCCTGCGGTGGCAACGGCTTCGACTGCGTGATGAGCAGTCCACCGCCGGCCGTGTCTGGGACCCGGACGGTCTGATCTTCGTGACCAGCGAGGGGCGGCCCACCGAGCCGCGGAACCTGAATCGGGACTTCTATGCGCTGTGCAAGAAGGCGGGGATCACGCGTCACGTGCGGGTGCACGACCTCCGGCACACCTGCGCCACGATCCTGCTGTCCCAGGGCGTGGACCCTCGGGTGATCATGGATACGCTCGGTCACAGCACCATCGGCATGACGCTGAACGCCTACGCTCACGTCCTGCCGGCCGCGAACCGCGCTGCCGCCGCCCAGATGGATTCGGCGCTGGAAGGCTGGCGTCAAAGTTAGGCGTCAGACATGCAAAAGGGGCCTTCTCTCTAAGGAGAAAGGCCCCTGATCTGCGTCGGGACGGCGGGATTTGAACCCACGACCCCTTGACCCCCAGTCAAGTGCGCTACCAAACTGCGCCACGTCCCGGTGCCCGTCCGGCTCGGGGCTTCGCCCTCGCCGCTCGCGCACAAAGAACAATACATGACGCCTGACGGTGCTCGCGCACCCCTTTCAGGGGCGGTACGAGGCGGGTGGCCTGGGTTTGGGGCAGGAGGCCGAGGGAACTTCGGGCAGGGTCTGCGAAGGTCCCGAGGTCTGGAGTCCCGACCGTGAGCCGGTCCCGCATTGTCATCGTCGGAGCCGGATTCGCCGGCTACCAGGCAGCCCGGACACTCTCCCGCAAGTTCCGCGGAGCGGCAGAGATCGTACTGGTGAATCCGAACGACTACTTCCTGTATCTGCCGCTGCTGCCCGAGGTGGCCGCCGGGGTACTGGAGCCCCGCAGGGTGTCCGTGTCGCTGGTGGGAACGCTGCGCGGGGTGCGGCTGGTGCTCGGGGAAGTGGACGGCGTCGACCTCGCGTCGAGGAAGATCACGTACGTCGATCCGGAGGGACAGGGCGGGGAGCTGCGTTACGACCGGCTCGTACTGACCGTCGGCAGTGTGAACAAGCTGCTGCCCATCCCGGGTGTCGCCGAGCACGCGCACGGCTTCCGGGGCATGCCGGAGGCGCTCTACCTCCGTGATCACATCACGCGCCAGATAACGATGGCCGCCGCGAGCGAGGACACCGCCGAGAGCGATGCGCGCTCCACATTCGTGGTGGTCGGCGCGGGCTACACAGGGACGGAAGTCGCCGCGCACGGGAAGCTGTTCACCGATTCGCTCGCCAAGCAGCACCGCCGTGCCGGCAACGGACTGCGCGGTGACACGCTGCCCCGCTGGATGCTGCTGGACATCGCACCGCGCGTGCTGCCTGAGCTGGACGAGCGGCTCTCGAAGACCGCGCACCGGGTGTTGACCAAGCGCGGCGTGGACGTGCGCACGGGCATGTCCGTCAAGGAGGCAACCAACGAGGGAGTGCTCCTGGACGACGGGGAGTTCATCAGTACGCACTCCCTGATCTGGTGCGTCGGTGTACGGCCGGACCCGTTGGTCGAGGAGATCGGACTTCCCTCGGAGAAGGGCCGGATGTGCGTCGACGAGTATCTGCAAGTGCCGGACCATCCTGAGGTGTTCGCGTGCGGAGACGCTGCGGCGGTGCCGGATCTGACGCGACCGGGCGAGTTCACACCGATGACCGGCCAGCACGCGGAGCGGCAGGGGAAGGCCGTGGCGCGGAATGTCGCCGCTTCGTACGGGTACGGCGAGCGACGGCCCTACAAGCATCATGACTTGGGCTTCACGGTCGATCTCGGCGGAGTTCAGGCGGCGGCCAACCCCTTCGGGGTGCCGCTGTCCGGGCCGGTGGCCAACGCGGTGATGCGCGCATACCACTTGGCGGCCCTGCCGGGGAACCGCGTGCGGGTCGCTGCCGATTGGCTGCTGGACGCGGTCCTGCCCAGGCAGGCCGCTCAGTTGGGGCTGGTGCGGTCCTGGTCGGTGCCGCTGGAGTCGGCGTCGCCGGAGCTGGCGCACCCCCCTGAGCGGTCGGCAGGGGCGGCCGGGGAATCGGGTTCGGGAGGAACGGCGGCGAGTGGGTCCGCTGGGTCTGCTGCTGATGCCGGTGCGCCGGACAAACCCACTCAGGGGTGACGCAGTTATGCACAAGCCTCGCCTCTTCCACAGAAAGTAGTCGTCAGACACAGAGGGTGACGATGTCGGGCTACCTTCTTCATCACGTCTGACGAGAGCCGTCGGGCGAAGGTGAAGGGGGGAAGCCCATGCACGGGGGATTGCCCGTCATCGGGGTCAGCGTGCTGGTGTACGGGGCGGTGGGTGCCGTTGTCATAGCCCGCGAAGCCCTGCAGCGGTGCCGTCGGCGGGTGCGGCAGAGCGGGAGCGGCGGAGACGGGCGGGGGGCGAGTGCATGCGCAGCGGCGTCACAGTGATCGTCCCGGCACACGACGAGGAAGCGGGGCTGCCCGCCACACTGGAGTCGGTGCTCGGGCAGACCGTCCCGCCGGAGCGGGTCATCGTCGTCGACGATGCATCGCGTGACGGTACGGGCGATGTGGCCCGCCGCTACGGCGTGGAGGTGCTGCGCCCGCCACAGAACCTGGGCAGCAAGGCGCGTGCGCAGAACTACGCGCTGCCTCACTGCACTTCGGATCTGGTGCTGGCCGTCGACGCCGACACCGTCCTGGCGCGCGACTACATCGAGCGGATCACTCCCGCCTTCGCCGATCCCGCAGTGGTGGTCGCGGCAGGCAACGTGCAGACGCGCTTCAGGCGGACGGTGTGGGAGCGGGGCC
>DATMEI010000067.1:0-4491 GCA_035556995.1 Streptomyces sp. | reverse complement strand
AGTTCGCCGCTCTGCACGTAGGTCCCCTCCATCGGGTGAGGAACGCAGCCCCGCCGTCTCGCATGCGAGAAGCGGACGGCAGCGCGGCGTACCGGGTGGAGCCAGCCACCGAGCCGGACGGCTCGGACAGACACAGGGAGTGGCGCACATGGTCATCGACCAGCTGGAACAGGCCGTACGGCATCAGCTCGGCATCGGCCGGCTTCTGCCCCTGGGAGATGCAGACGACGGGGCATGGCTGGTGGAGAGCGCCGCGGTGGCCGCGCTGCGCGCGGCTGTCACACGGGCGGTGCCCGGCGTACGGCTGGGCAGGCTGCGGCTGTCACCCGCGGACCCGGAGAACGCCGCTCCGCCAGCTGTTCCGGCACCTCCGTCCGCCTTGCCACCGGGCGCGCTCCACCTCGACGCCGACTTCGCAGCCACACCGGAAACCCCGCTGACGACGGCGGGCGACCGTCTGCGCACTGCTCTGCTCACGGCCGCCGACCGGGGCCTCGGGCTGCGCGTGACGCGTGCGGATCTGCGAGTGACGGACCTGCTGGACGGCCCGGACGGGAGCACCCGCAGCACCGAGGACACGGGCGCCCCCCGCGCCGGCACCGACGAGAGCGCCTCGCACGCCGGCAGCACGGAAGCGCAGGGGCACCCGCTCGATGAGCACCCGCCCGCGCCGGCGGACCACCCACGCGCGACGGCGACGGCGGAGACCGTCATCGCCGTGCCCGGCGTGACCCGGCTCGCGCCGGTGCTCGGCCCGGGGCTCGGCGGACGCCTGGAGGGCGCGGTGAGCGTCACGGACACCGAGGACGCCGAGGGCCCCGAGACCCGGGCCGGGCACCGGGACGGGCGGACTTCACAGCCCGGCCGGCATCTGCAGATTCAGATCGCAGTCGCCGAGGACGCCCGTGCCCTGGACGTGGCACGGGCCGTCCGGGAAGCGGCGGCGAAGGCGGCTGCCTGGGATGCGCAGGAGCCGGCAGTGCAGGTGACCGTCGCGGTGCTGGTCAGCGCGATCGACCCCGCCCTCGGCTCCGGCGGCGAACGTACAGACTGAGCCGGACGCGGCTGTTCAGTCGCCGAGACCCGCGAGGTCCCGGAGGCGTCGTGTCTGGGCTGCCCGCTCGGCCGCAAGCTGTTCCTCGTACGTACGCGTGGCCGCGCCCGCCAGCAGCGCCTTGGTCTCGACGGCGGCGTTCCGCGGCGCCGCCAGCAGTGCGGCGGCCAGGTCGTCGACGGCGCCGTCGAGCTCGGCGGCAGGCACGACCAGGCTGGCCAGCCCGGTCCGTTCGGCCTCGGAAGCGTGCACGTAGCGGCCGGTCGCGCAGATCTCCAGCGCGCGTGCGTAGCCGAGAATCCCCACGAGGGGGTGCGTACCCGTCAGGTCGGGCACGAGGCCGAGGCTGGTCTCACGCATGGCGAACTGCACGTCGTCCGCGCACACCCGCAGATCGGCGGCCAGAGCCAGCTGGAATCCGGCTCCGATGGCATGGCCCTGCACGGCGGCGACGCTGATCAGATCAGGGCGGCGCCACCAGCTGAAGGCCTCCTGGAACGTGGCGATCGTCTCGTCGATCTCCTCGTCGGAGGCGTGCGCCAGATCGGCGAAGTTCAGCTCCCCGTCGATCCCTTCGGGAGCGAACGCCTGCCTGTCCAGGCCCGCGGAGAAGGACTGGCCCTCGGCACGCAGCACCACCACCCGGATGTCGCCGGGCAGCATGCGGCCCGCTTCGGTCAGCGCACGCCACAGGGCGGGCGACTGGGCGTTGCGTTTGGCCGGATTGGCGAGCGTGACCGTGGCCACGGCGCCGTCCACGGCGAGACGCACGCCGTCCTTGTCCAGCAGGGTCATCGACATCCTCCGGTGGTTACTCAGCAGTCAAGTAACTGAAGAGTAACCACCGGGAGGGATGCCTGGAAGACCTGTCCTGTCAGGCCGAGGCGGACTTCTTGCCTCGTGTGGCTCCGCCGCGGCCCCTCAGGGACACACCGGACTCGCTGAGCATCCGGTGCACGAAACCGTAGGAACGGCCTGTCTCTTCGGCCAGCGCCCGGATGCTCGCACCGCCGTCGTACTTCTTCTTGAGGTCTGCCGCGAGCTTTTCGCGCGCGGTGCCGGTCACCCGGCTGCCCTTCTTCAGAGTCTCGGCCACCCGTGCCTCCTCATGGGAAGTGCGCTTCGTGACTCTCATGATCACCCCTCCCCCTGCTTCTGGCCACCCATTCGGCAAGGTCCATCGAAGCGCCGTGACCGGAGGGCTACTGTCCGTTTACATCGGAGTGCAAGATTCCGGTGGCTTGATCTATCGCATCGACCGCTGATCCACGACGAACCCCCTGGTCAGCGATGTTCGCGTGGGAAACGCTGTGGCACGCACGGCGCATGCCACAGCTGCGTACGCCCGGCGTAGGGGCACGCCGGGATACGAGCCGCACTCACTCAGATGAAGGATCAACCGTCGGCCGAATGATCCAGAAGAGGTTGATCAAGAAGCGGAGCCGCCGTGATCAGGCCAGCGCGACAAGGTCGGCGTAGTCCTCGCTCCACAGGTCCTCGACGCCGTCCGGGAGCATGATGATGCGCTCGGGCTCCAGCGCCTGCACCGCGCCCTCGTCGTGAGTGACCAGCACGACGGCGCCGCTGAAGGTGTGCAGGGCGCCCAGGATCTCCTCGCGGCTGGCCGGATCGAGGTTGTTGGTCGGTTCGTCCAGCAGAAGGACGTTGGCCGAGGAGGCCACCAGGGTCGCCAGGGCGAGACGGGTCTTCTCACCGCCCGACAGCACGGAGGCGGGCTTGTCGACGTCGTCGCCGGAGAAGAGGAAGGAGCCCAGCGTCTTGCGGATGTCGACCAGGTCCATGTCGGGCGAGGCCGACCGCATGTTCTCCAGCACGGTGCGCTGCGGGTCCAGCGTCTCGTGCTCCTGGGCGTAGTACCCCAGCTTCAGGCCGTGCCCGGGGACGACCTTGCCGGTGTCCGGCTCCTCGATTCCGGAGAGCAGACGCAGCAGGGTCGTCTTGCCCGCACCGTTGAGGCCCAGGATGACGACGCGTGAGCCCTTGTCGATGGCGAGGTCGACGCCGGTGAAGATCTCAAGTGACCCGTAGGACTTGGAGAGGTCCTCCGCCATCAGGGGCGTACGGCCGCAGGGCGACGGGTCGGGGAAGCGCAGCTTGGCGACCTTGTCGGAGACGCGTTCCGCCTCCAGGCCGGAGAGCAGCTTCTCGGCTCGACGTGCCATGTTCTTCGCGGCGACCGCCTTGGTGGCCTTGGCGCGCATCTTGTCGGCCTGTGAGTTGAGCGCGGAGGCCTTCTTCTCGGCGTTGGTCCGCTCTCGCTTGCGGCGCTTCTCGTCGTCCTCGCGCTGGATGACGTACTGCTTCCAGCCCATGTTGTAGATGTCGATCGCCGCGCGGTTGGCGTCCAGGTAGAAGACCTTGTTGACGACGGTCTCGATCAGGGCCAGGTCGTGGGAGATCACGATCAGACCGCCGCGGTAGGTCTTGAGGAAGTCGCGCAGCCAGACGACGGAGTCGGCGTCGAGGTGGTTGGTGGGCTCGTCGAGGAGCAGGGTGTCGGCGTCGGAGAAGAGGATGCGGGCCAGCTCGACGCGGCGGCGCTGACCGCCGGAGAGGGTGTGCAGAGGCTGTCCCATCACCCGGTCGGGCAGGCCGAGGCTGGCGGCGATGGTGGCTGCCTCCGCCTCCGCCGCGTACCCGCCCCTGGTGAGGAACTCGGTCTCCAGACGCTCGTACTTCTTGAGAGCCCGCTCACGGGTCGCGCCCTGGCCGCTTGCGATGCGGTTCTCGTTCTCCCGCATTCCGCGGATGACCACGTCCAGGCCGCGGGCGGAGAGGATGCGGTCGCGGGCGCTGACGTCGAGGTCTCCGGTGCGCGGGTCCTGCGGAAGGTAGCCGACCTCTCCGCCGCTCGTGATGGTGCCCGCGGCGGGGTTGGCGTCTCCTGCGAGGCACTTGGTGAGGGTCGTCTTCCCCGCTCCGTTGCGGCCGACGAGGCCGATGCGGTCGCCCTTGGCGACACGGAAGGTGGCGGACTCGATCAGGATGCGGGCGCCGGCGCGCAGCTCGAGGCCGGTGGCGGTGATCACGGACTACTCCAGGCAGGGTGATGGGCGTACGTACGGGATGCGGAGGCGGACGTACGGCGCTAATGCGTGAGGGGAGTAGCCATGTCATCAGTCTAGCGGCGCCGTGCAACGGGTTTACCCCGGCGGTTGTCAGTGCCCGGTGCAAGACTTCGGAGCAGGTGGAGACTGCCCGTCCAGCGGGCGTTACCGAGGAAGGCGAGTGCCATGACGGACGCACCCACGCTGTATCCGACGCTGGTCTACGACGACGCGAAGGCGGCCATCGCGCAGCTTGAGGATGCGTTCGGCTTCACCAGGACGGCGCTGTACGAGGCGGAGGACGGCGCCGTGCTCCACGCCGAACTCTCCTACGGCAACGGCGCGGTCATGCTGGGCTCGAAAGGCACG
>DATMEI010000066.1:0-2230 GCA_035556995.1 Streptomyces sp. | reverse complement strand
TGGCCTCCTGCGGGCCGCAGCGCCATCTCGCGGTGCCATCCGCGCGGCAGCCTGGGCAACTTGCTCTGCACACGGATGCGTTCGCGGAGATCGAAGAGCATGGTGCCGCCGCGGCGCCACGGAACGCCGACCCGGCTGCGGAACTGCGCGATGAGCAGTCCGGACAGCCCAGCGGCGGCAACCACCAGGATCGTGCCGGGTGTTACCCGGCCCGCGCCGTCCTGGTAGGGGCCGAGCATCGCGGACTCCACGATGAGGGCCACGGCCGCCGAGGCGTACAGCGCGAGAAGGCTCGCGGGGCGGAGCAGCAGCCCGCCCGCGATGAGAGGCATCACCAGCGCCTCGGGGGCGCACCACAGCGGCACCAGCACGGTCAGTACGGTCAGCGACGGAATCGTGAGCAACAGGGCGGTGAGGGCGAGCCAGTCCGAGACGCCGCCACGGAAGTAGTCGACTGCCGAGCGGCGCAGCCTTGTACGAGCCCGGTGCAGCGCCTTACGCGCCTTGTGCAACCGGGCCTTCGGGGGTGCCAGGCTCGGACGACGTACCGCCATGCGAATGGACCTTATCCGTGCACTGACCAGTGCGTCGATTCCGTGCGCGACGTGCACGGACAGTGGAACGTGCATACGCACGTGCACCGGCCTTGCGTACGACGGAAATGTGTTCGCTCTTTCTCAAAAGCCCTGCTAGAGATGCCGCATGACCACAGAGCTGCGGGTGTTGCGCCAGCCGGAATGGGACGTCTGGTACGACGGAATTCTCCGGGCATTCGGAGGGTTCGAAGCCGAAGAGCGCCAGCTGTACCGGGACTTGACCGAAATCGAACGGTCGCTGGCGGCATGGGACGGGAACGAGGTCGCGGGCTCCGCGAGCCTCTTCTCCTTCCGCATGGCCGTCCCCGGTGGCGCGGTGGTGCCCACGGCGGGCGTGACCATGGTGCACGTGGCGGCCACGCACCGGCGGCGCGGAATCCTCCGCTCCATGATGCGCCGCCAGCTGGACGACATCCGGGCGGCCGGTGCGGAGCCCCTTGCGGTGCTCACCGCCTCGGAGCCGCACATCTACGGACGCTTCGGGTACGGCTTGGCGACCCGCCAGCTCAACGCCGACATCGACACCGCACGCGTCACGCTCGACGTCCCGCCCGAGTCGGACCGGACCCGGCTGCGGCTCGTCGACGACGCGAGCTCCGTGCTCGGGGACTGCGAGGCCGTGTACGCACGCCGGGTCACCGCACGCCCCGGGATGCTGCAACGCCGCCCCGGCTGGGAGCAGTACCCACTCCTCGACCCGCCCGCGGGCCGCGACGGCGCCACCCCCCTGGCCTGTGTGCTGGCGGAGGACGAGGACGGCGAGGTGCGGGGGTATGCGCGCTACGCGCTCAAGGGCCACTGGGACGAGAGTGGCGTGCCCCGCGGAAGCGTGCTGCTGCGCGACCTCGAGGCGCTGGACCCGGCGTCGTACGGGGCCCTTTGGCGCTATCTCTTCGGTATCGACCTGATGCCGGTGCTGCGGGTGCGCAACCGCCCCCTGGACGATCCCTGGCTGCACATGGTCGGCGACAGCGTGCGGCTGTGCAGGCCGCGCTGGCGGGACTCGCTGTTCCTGCGGCCGGTGGAGGTGGGCGCGGCCCTCGGCGCCCGTACGTACACCCGCCCCGTGGACGTGGTCCTCGAGGTCGCCGACGACTTCTGCCCCTGGAACGCGGGGCGTTGGCGGCTCGCGGGAGACAGCACGGGCGCGACGTGCGAACGCACCTCGGAGGAAGCCGATCTGGCGCTGTCCGTACGGGAGTTGGGCGCCGCGTACCTGGGCGGTACGACGTTGCGCGCTCTGGCTCACGCCGGGCGGGTGCGTGAGTTGCGCGAGGGGGCGCTCAGCGCCGCGTCGGGCGCCTTCGCCACGGATCTGGAGCCCTGGCTGCCGCACGGCTTCTGAGAGGCGTGAGGGGGCGTGGAGGGCGGGCGGAGGACGAACAGGCAGCGGACAGCGGGGTGTTCACGCGGGCTGGCAGCCGGGGCACCAGAAGAGGTTGCGGGCCGCCAGTCCGGCGGTGCGGATCTCGGCGCCGCAGACATGGCAGCCCCGGCCGGCCCGCCGGTAGACGTACACCTCACCGCCGTGGTCGTCCACGCGAGGGGCGCGCCCCATGGCTTCCGGTGTGTGCTGGGGGCGCACGGTGTCGATCCGATTGTTCCGCACGCCCTCACGCATCAACTCGACGAGA
>DATMEI010000065.1:0-3891 GCA_035556995.1 Streptomyces sp. | reverse complement strand
TCAACCGTGCCACCGACGTGATGATCGGCGGCAAGGTCGCCGTGATTTGCGGCTACGGCGACGTCGGCAAGGGCTGCGCCGACTCGCTGCGCGGCCAGGGCGCGCGCGTGATCATCACCGAGATCGACCCGATCTGCGCGCTGCAGGCCGCAATGGACGGCTACCAGGTGGTGCGCCTCGAGGACGTGGTCGGCGAGATCGACATCTTCGTTACGGCCACGGGCAACAAGGACATCATCACGGCCGACCAAATGAGCCGCATGAAGCACCAGGCGATCGTGGGCAACATCGGCCACTTCGACAACGAGATCGACATGGCCGGCCTCGGCGCCATTGCCGGGATCGTGAAGGACGAGGTCAAGCCGCAGGTCCACACCTGGACGTTCCCCGACGGCAAGGTCCTGATCGTGCTGTCCGAGGGCCGCCTGCTGAACCTGGGCAACGCCACCGGCCACCCCTCGTTCGTGATGTCCAACAGCTTCGCGAACCAGACGATCGCGCAGATCGAGGTGTTCACGAAGCCCGAGTCGTACCCGATCGGCGTCTACGTGCTCCCGAAGCACCTCGACGAGAAGGTCGCCCGGCTCCACCTGGACGCGCTCGGAGTGCGGCTCACCACACTCCGCAAGGACCAGGCCGACTACATCGGTGTCCCTGTCGAGGGCCCGTACAAGCCGGAGCACTACCGCTACTGACCGGCAGCCGAGGCCCGTCACTCGAAGCAGCTGACGGACGCCGGCACCGGTGACCTCCGAGGCCCCCGCCCCCGTGGCGGGGGCCTTCGGCTGCCGCAGCACCCACGGACGTAGAGTCGCCCCCATGCCCCGCGGCCGGTATTCGCTCCACGATCCACACGATCAGACCCCCCTCGGTGAGGAACACTTCCACTGCGCCCCCGGCCCTTCGGGCTGGCGCTACGTCTCGCAGATCACCACCCCCTCCGGCGACCACGCGGGCTCCGTCGATCTGGCCCTCGACGAACTCGGCCGCCCGATCCGTCTCGAACTGCACGCCTCCAGCTGGCAGGTACGGGGCGTCGCCCTGGAAGGCGTCACCTGGGTCCGCACGGACCCTGCGGGCGAGCACGCCCAGGAGGGCAACGCCGCCGCCCACTCGTTCACAGGCGCGTCCCCCGCATTCCTCATTGCGACCTCACGGCTGCTGCGCCCGGCCGCAGGCGACCCCGCCACCCGCGTCCGTCTCGTCGCCCTGACACCACCCGTCCTCGCCCCCCGCACACTCGACCAGTCGTGGGCACTGCTCGACACCAAAGCACACGCCACTGACAACGAACCGCTGATCGTCGACAACTACCAGGTCAGCGAGGTCGATACGGGGGAGCAGCATCCCGTCCACATCGCCGGGGACGTGGTTCTCGCCGCACCGGGCATCGAGCTGGAGGAGCTGGAATCCCCACCCTCCAGGTTCAGTTGAGCAACGCCGTTCAAGCCCTGCCCGCTGCGGCCGCCGGGCGCTGACGTCGCGGCTTCTACGACGGCGGTACGAACCCGGTCCGGTTCTTGCCGTCCTCTTGCTGATGCCGCGCACTGTCCCCGTCGGTGCTGAACTGTCCGTCGCCCGGGGGCCGTACCTGCTGCCAGGCAGCAGGTGGCGTGGAGACCGGTGCCCACGAGTGCTGAGGAGCCACGGACGAGCCGTGCCCCTGCCCGGCAGCTCCACCGTCGACCGGGACGCCGCCCCAGGGGTGGGAGCCCTGGGAGCCGAAAGCCCGCTGCGCTTCCCGTGCTTGCCGCTCGGCGACCACTCCTGCCAGGTACACCGCCGCCGGCACGCCCTCCGGGGCCGGGACACCCGTACACGACACGACGTCCGCAGCGAGCCTCTCCGCCATGGAACGGCTCACGGCCTCGTCGAGCTGACCTGCCCGCATCAGGTACTGGCGTACGGCCAGCCAGAGACCGCCCGGCACCTGCGAAAGGTCCAACTCCCGGAATTCCCCCGCCAGCCAGTGCGGCGGAGGCGGTGCCGGCAGACCGTGCGCCACGGGCACCCTCTCCCGTACGACGAGCGTCCCGGCGAATACGTCCCCTACCCGCCGCCCCCGCGCCGAGACCAGCGAAGCGGCGCAGGCGACCACTCCCAAGAAGAGCTGGATCTCGATGACTCCGAGAGCGCCGCGTACGAGTGCGTGCCGGAACCGGATGGGGCCCCCGTCCTCCCGCACCACCCGCAGGCCGCACATCACCTTCCCCAGCGACCGGCCACGGCTCAGCGTCTCCACCGCGATCGGCACACCCACCAGCACCAGCAGAAACAGCCCCACCTGAACCGCCGCCACCGCTGCCGCGTCCAAAGAGGCAGTGGCAGTCAGCAACGCCAGTGACATCAACACGTAGGCAGCCCAGGCCAACAGCAGGTCGATGAAGACGGCCAGGCCCCGGCTCGGCAGCCGCGCGGGCCGGAGCCCGAGTACGACGGCATCCCCTGTGACGAGCTCGCTCACCGTGTCTCCTGCCTCCTGTACGTCCCCGCCTCCGCACAGTCTGCCGCCACGGCGACGCGATCTGCCAAGCTCTCACCATGGACCTGGATGTCTTCGTCTCCGCACACAGGGCCGAGTGGGACCGTCTGGAGGAACTGCTGCGCCGCCGGCGTCGCCTGTCCGGCCAGGAGGCGGACGAACTCGTCACGCTGTACCAGCGCACAGCCACTCATCTCTCCCAGGTCCAGTCGAGCGCCCCGGATCCAGCACTCGCAGGAAGCCTCACCTCCCTCGTCGCACGCGCACGCAGCGCGGTGACGGGCCCAAGGAAGGCTTCCTGGCAGGACGCCGCCCACTTCTTCGCCGCCGGCTTCCCGGCCGCCGTCTACCGCAGCCGCCACTGGTGGGTGCCGACAGCACTCTTGTCGGTCGTCGTCGCTGCGCTCATCGGCTGGTGGATCGGCACACATCCGGACGTACGGTCAGCGATCGCCGCCCCTGATGAACTGCGCGAGATGACACGGCCGGGCGGGCAGTACGAGGCGTACTACTCCAGCCACCCGGCCACCTCCTTCGCCGCGCAGGTGTGGACGAACAACGCCCAAGCAGCGGCCATCTGCCTCGCGTTGGGGGCACTGCTCGGCATCCCCGTGCTCTGGGTGCTCTTCCAGAACATGCTCAACCTCGGCATCGGCATCGGCCTGATGGAGTCCGCCGGCAGACTCGACGTCTTCCTCGGACTCATCCTTCCGCACGGACTCCTCGAACTCACAGCGGTCTTCGTGGCCGCGGGCACAGGCCTCCGGCTGGGGTGGACCGTCATCGATCCGGGACCGCGAAGCCGCCGTGTCGCACTGGGCGAGGAAGGAAGGGCCGCGATCGGAATGGCCATCGGACTGGCCGCAGTTCTCTTCGTCTCCGGTGTCATCGAGGGCTTCGTCACGCCGTCGGGACTGCCCACGTGGGCGCGCGTCACGATCGGTGTCGTGTGCGAACTCGCGTTCCTCGCCTACGTGTACGTCCTCGGAAGTCGTGCCGTGCGGGCGGGGGAGACGGGCGATGTCGCGCCGGACGACCGGCCCGCACCAGTGCCGACGGCGGCGTGATGTGCGTCTGCACCGAACGACCTGTTACTGTTCTCGCCGCCCCGGAAGCCGGTTGAACCGGCCCTCCGCGGCGGTTGATTCGAGCGGTTGCGCCGAGCTGGAAGAGTTCGGCAGCAGCAGTTGGCATCTTCTTCGCTTCAGGCCGTGACTCCGAGTTCTGGATATCGCGGAGAAGCACCCCCGATTTTCTGTCGGATAAGTTCTGATAGAGTCGGAAACACCGAGAGGGAAGCGCCCGGAGTGGCCTGTGAGGGTTGCGAAGGTAGTGTCCGTTCTTTGAGAACTCAACAGCGTGCTAAAAGTCAACGCCAGATATGTTGATTCCCCGTCCCCTTGTTTGTT
>DATMEI010000064.1:0-5948 GCA_035556995.1 Streptomyces sp. | reverse complement strand
CGCTGTTGCGGTACATCAGCGCCAACTGCTCGTACGGCAGCGGCGAATACTCCGGGGTGGCGGCCGCCAGCCACTGCAGGCGCTCGCGGACGTTGAAGTGCCCCTCCTTGGGGATCGCCTGCTGGTAGGTGAAGCCCGCCATCCACAGACGCTGGTCCCGCGGCCAGCTGCCCACCCGGTCCAGCAGCTTCTCCACGGTGGCTCCGGACAGCACGATCAGTCCGCGTTCCGGGGCGCGTGGGGTGAAGTTCAACTCCGGTGTCTGGATGCGGCGGAGCGAGAGTTCCTGGTCCCGCTGGAGCTCGAAGCGTGAGTTCTCGATGACGAGCGACGAGCCGAACCGTCCGTCGTCCAGCACCACCCCGCCCGTGCACTCGAAGTGCCGTGTGCGCCAGCGGTTCCCGTCCTCGGAGGTGAAGGGGACCGGTGTGCCGGCTGCGGGTGTCGCGCCGTGGATCCGCGCGGAGCGGCTGCGGTTGGCGTCGGCGAAGCTCGCGACGTGCTCGACCGTCATCTGCGGGGCGTACAGCGCGTAGCGGCCGTTGGGATTGCGCAGCACCGTCCCGAACATGTGAAGGGAACTGCCGATCGTCGCCCCGCGCAGGCTGACCTCGCCGTCGGTCATCAGCAGGCTCGCCTGGAGCTCCTGCGAGACGCTGATTCCGTCTGCGGCGATCGCCCGGATGCGGCGCCCGCTGCCCACGGTGGCCTCGTTGAGCAGCAGGTCCGTGCCGATGGTGGCGTCGGTGAGTTTGATGCCCTCGGGTATGGAGCAGCGCGGCAGGTGCAGATCGCCGTCGGTGGTCAGCCGCGCGGCTTCCAGACGCGGTATGAAGCAGTCGACCAGGCGCGCGGTGTGGATGCGCGCCTCCGCCATCCGTATCTCTTCCTCGAAGCGGCACTGCCGCAGTTCGAAGTACGGCTCGACGATGCCGCCCGAGAGGTCCAGTACGTCCGTGATCTGGGCGCCTGCGAGATGCAGCGAGGCGACGCGGCCCAGAAGCGGCGGCGGTCCGTGCAGCAGCAGCAGCGAGATGACACGGGAACGGATGGTGCGGTCCGGTCCCCAGACGTGGTCGCCGTTCGGATCGTCCAGTTCCGGCTCGCCGGTGCGCAGGTCGTACTCGGTGCCGTTGAGGAACGCCTGCCACATGCCCCACTCGGCTCTCGTCAGCCAGGAAGGCGGTTCCCTGGAGTCCAGTGGCTCGCTCACTGGTTCGCTTCCCCCTTGGTCTCTGTTCTGTTGCTGGTCGGGACGGTCTCCGGGCCCCGCTCCGGCGTCCGTACCGCTTCCTTCCCTCTCCGTGACCGTATGAACGCCAGAGGCGACGATCGTCTCCTGGGATGCGTATCACTCATTGATACGGAGGCCCGGTGCGCTGACGCGGTCTGAGAGACTGGATCCGTGATCTCCCGAATCGACCTGCGCGGTTCCGCTCTCTTCGCAGACGGCGGGATCGACCGTGACCTGCTGCCCCGTGCCGAGCTCGACGTCGAGGCCGCCCTGGAGAAGGTGCGGCCCATCTGTGAGGACGTCCAGCATCGTGGCACGGCGGCGCTCGTCGAGTACGCGCAGCGGTTCGACGGCGTGACGCTGGAGCGCGTCCGCGTCCCGCGGGAGGCGCTGAGCGAGGCACTGCAGCAGCTGGACGGGGACGTACGGGCGGCGCTGGAGGAGTCCGTGCGCCGTGCCCGCATCGTCCACCGCGAACAGCGGCGCAGCGACTCCACGGTCACCGTCGTGCCGGGTGGCACCGTCACCGAACGCTGGGTTCCGGTCGAGCGGGTCGGGCTGTACGTGCCGGGAGGCCGTGCCGTCTATCCGTCGTCCGTCGTGATGAACGTGGTGCCCGCGCAGGAAGCCGGCGTCGACTCGCTGGCCGTCACCTCGCCGCCGCAGTCCGAGTTCGGAGGGCTGCCGCACCCGACCATCCTCGCGGCGTGCGCGCTGCTCGGCGTGGACGAGGTGTACGCGGCGGGCGGGGCGCAGGCTGTCGCGATGTTCGCGTACGGAACCGACGAGTGCCCGCCCGTGCAGCTGGTGACCGGCCCCGGCAACATCTACGTCGCGGCGGCCAAGAGGCTGCTCAAGGGACGTATCGGCATCGACTCCGAGGCGGGACCCACCGAGATCGCGATCCTTGCGGACTCCACCGCAGACCCTTCACACGTGGCCGCGGACCTCATCAGCCAGGCCGAGCACGACACGGTGGCCGCGGCTGTGCTGGTCACGCCCTCCGTCGAACTGGCCGAGGCGGTCGAGGGCGAGCTGAAGGACCAGGTGGCGCGCGCACGGCACCGTGAGCGGATCAGCGAGGCACTGGCGGGGCGTCAGTCGGGCATCGTGCTCGTCGACTCCCTGGAGGACGGCCTCGCGGTGGTCAACGCCTACGCGGCCGAGCACCTGGAGGTCCAGACCGAGGACGCGGCGGACTGGGCGGCCCGTGTGCGCAACGCGGGTGCGGTCTTCGTCGGCCCCTACGCGCCCGTCTCGCTCGGTGACTACTGCGCGGGCTCCAACCACGTGCTGCCGACGGGCGGTTGCGCCTGCCACTCCTCGGGTCTGTCCGTGCAGTCCTTCCTCCGCGGCATCCACGTCGTGGACTACACGCGTGACGCCCTCGCGGAAGTCACGCACCACGTCGTCACCCTCGCGGAAGCGGAAGACCTGCCCGCGCACGGCGACGCCCTGAAGGCGCGTTTCGTCGGAGACGAACAAAAGGGCAAGGGCGTCGGAGACGACCAAGAGGACAAGAGCGATGGAAAGGTGCCGCAGAGCAAGTGACCGGCATTGAACAGCTCCCCATCCGGGACGAGTTGCGCGGCAAGACTCCGTACGGCGCCCCGCAGCTCGACGTGCCCGTACGTCTGAACACGAACGAGAACCCCTACCCGCTGCCCGAGGAGCTCGTGCGGCGCATCGGGGAACGCGTCACGGAAGCCGCCCGTACGCTCAACCGCTATCCCGACCGGGACGCCGTCGAGCTGCGCACCGCCCTGGCCGCGTATCTGACGGAGACGACCGGGTTCGACGTCGCCCAGCGGCAGATCTGGGCCGCCAACGGCTCCAACGAGATCATCCAGCAGCTGCTGCAGACCTTCGGTGGCCCTGGCCGTACGGCGATCGGCTTCGAGCCCTCGTACTCGATGCACGGGCTCATCGCGCGCGGAACCGGCACCGGCTGGCTGTCCGGGCCGCGCCGCGAGGACTTCACCATCGACACCGGCGCGGCTGTAGGCGCCATCGCCGACCAGCGGCCCGAGGTCGTCTTCGTCTGCTCGCCGAACAACCCCACAGGCACCGCCGTCGACCGTGACACCGTGATCGCGTTGTACGACGCGGCGCAGGCGGCGAAGCCGTCGATGGTGATCGTGGACGAGGCGTACGGCGAGTTCTCGCACCGGTCCTCGCTGCTGCCGCTGCTGGAGGGCCGCCCGAACCTCGTGGTGACCCGCACGATGTCGAAGGCTTTCGGCGCTGCCGGGCTCCGGCTCGGCTATCTCGCGGCGGACCCCGCCGTCGTCGACGCGGTTCAGCTGGTGCGTCTGCCGTACCACCTCTCCGCGGTCACCCAGGCCACGGCGCTGGCCGCCCTCGAACACACCGGTACGCTGCTCGGATACGTCGAGCGGCTCAAGAACGAGCGGGACCGGCTGGTGCGTGAGCTGCGTGCCATCGGCTGCGAAGTCACCGAATCCGACGCCAACTTCGTGCAGTTCGGACGGTTCGACGACGCGCACGCCGTGTGGCAGGCCCTGCTGGAGCACGGCGTGCTCGTCCGGGACAACGGGGTGCCGGGCCGGCTGCGGGTGACGGCCGGTACGCCCGAAGAGAACGACGCGTTCCTCGACGCGGTACGTGCAGTGACTAAGGAGATCCCTCGATGACTCTGGCTCGCGTGGGCCGTGTTGAGCGCGCCACCAAGGAGACCTCGGTCCTCGTCGAGATCAATCTCGACGGCACCGGGAAGGTGGATGTCGCCACAGGCGTCGGCTTCTACGACCACATGCTCGACCAGCTCGGCCGCCACGGCCTCTTCGACCTCTCCGTCAAGACCGAGGGCGACCTGCACATCGACAGCCACCACACCATCGAGGACACCTCCCTCGCGCTGGGTGCCGCCTTCAAGCAGGCGCTCGGCGACAAGAGCGGCATCGTGCGCTTCGCCAACGCGTCCGTGCCGCTGGACGAGTCGCTGGCCCAGGTGACCGTCGACCTGTCGGGACGCCCGTACCTCGTGCACAGCGAACCCGAGGGCATGGCGCCCATGATCGGCGAGTACGACACGACGATGACGCGTCACATCCTGGAGTCCTTCGTGGCCCAGGCGCAGGTCGCGCTGCACGTGCACGTCCCGTACGGGCGCAACGCGCACCACATCGTCGAGTGCCAGTTCAAGGCGCTCGCCCGTGCGCTGCGCTACGCCAGCGAGATCGACCCGCGCCAGAGCGGCATCCCGTCGACGAAGGGCGCGCTGTGACGGGCCTGTCGGCGGTTCTCATCTTCGTCGGTCTCTTCCTGCTCGGCGGTGCGATCTCCTTCTGGCGGCAGAAGCTGCCCAAGGGGGTCGTCGCCGTCCTCGGCAGTGGCGCGCTGCTGGCGCTGCTGGCCGGAGTCCTGCGGCTGGGGGTGTGGTCATGAGCGGACGCAAGCGGGTCGTGGTCTTCGACTACGGCTTCGGCAACGTGCGTTCGGCCGAGCGCGCCCTCGTACGGGCCGGCGCGGACGTCGAGATCAGCCGCGACTACGACGCGTCCATGAAGGCGGACGGGCTGCTGGTGCCCGGCGTCGGCGCGTTCGCAGCCTGCATGGCGGGGCTTCGTGAGGCCCGCGGTGACTGGATCATCGAGCGGCGGCTCGCCGGCGGACGGCCTGTGATGGGCATCTGCGTCGGCATGCAGATCCTCTTCTCGCGGGGCATCGAGCACGGCGTCGAGGCCGACGGCATGGGCGAATGGCCCGGTACGGTCGGGCCGTTGAAGGCGGACGCCGACCATGCCGTACCGCACATGGGGTGGAACACGGTCACGCCCGCCGAAGACTCGAAGCTCTTCGCCGGCCTGGACGACGGTGCGCGGTACTACTTCGTGCACTCCTACGCCGTGCACGACTGGGAGTTGACGGTCACCAACCCGGCCATGAGCGCCCCCCTGGTCAGCTGGGCCGAGCACGGCGCGCCGTTCGTCGCCGCCGTGGAGAACGGCCCGCTGTGGGCGACCCAGTTCCACCCGGAGAAGTCCGGCGACACCGGCGCCCAGTTGCTGTCCAACTGGGCTGGGACCCTCTGACGACCCGCAGACCGCCCTCCACCCTCTGACGCACCGTTTCCACAGAGACAAGCCGAGACAAGCCGAGAGAAGCCGAGAGTGTCCGAGTCCACGCCTCCTCCCGCATCCAAGCTGGAACTCCTCCCCGCCGTCGACGTCCGCGACGGACAGGCCGTACGCCTCGTGCACGGCGAGTCCGGCTCCGAGACGGCGTACGGCGACCCGCTGCAGGCCGCCCTGGCCTGGCAGAGGGCAGGTGCACAGTGGCTGCACCTCGTCGACCTCGACGCCGCCTTCGGCACGGGCGACAACCGCGCCCGTATCGCCGAGGTGACCGGCGCCATGGACATCAAGGTCGAGCTGTCCGGCGGCATCCGCGACGACGAGACCCTCGCCGCCGCCCTCGCCACCGGCTGCCACCGCGTCAACCTGGGGACGGCCGCGTTGGAGACCCCCGAGTGGGTCGCCAAGGTCATCGCCGAGCACGGCGACAAAATCGCGGTGGGCCTGGACGTACGCGGCACGACCCTGCGCGGCCGTGGCTGGACGCGCGACGGCGGCGACCTGTACGAGACCCTCGCCCGGCTCGACGAGGAGGGCTGCGCCCGCTACGTCGTGACCGACATCGCCAAGGACGGGACCCTCCAGGGTCCCAACCTGGAGCTGCTGCGCAATGTGTG
>DATMEI010000063.1:0-5533 GCA_035556995.1 Streptomyces sp. | reverse complement strand
AAGTCGGCGTGCAGTACGGCGATCCCGTACGTGCCCTCGACCAGTCGCAGCGCCTCCTGCACCTTGGCCTCGAGCCGCTCGGCCTGTGCGCGTGCGATGAGGTGGGTGAGGACCTCGGTGTCGGTCTCGGAGAGGAACTCGACGCCGTCGGCCTCCAGCTTCCTGCGCAGATCGGAGGCGTTGTCGATGATGCCGTTGTGTACGACGGCGACCTTCTGGTCCTGATCGAGGTGCGGGTGGGCGTTGACGTCGTTGGGGGCGCCGTGGGTGGCCCAGCGGGTGTGGGCGATGCCGGTGGTGCCCGCGAACCGCGCGGGGACGCGCTCTTCCAGGTCGCGTACGCGGCCCTTGGTCTTGGCCGTCTTCAGGCCCGCGTTCTTGCCCGTGCCGCTGCTGTGGATGGCGATGCCCGCGGAGTCGTACCCCCGGTACTCCAGCCGCTGCAAACCTTCGAGCAGGAGCGGGGCAACCTCACGCTGGCCGATATATCCCACGATTCCGCACATATTGGCTGTTGCCTCTCCTCGTCGGTGTCCACTCGGTGGTGGGTGGTTGTCGGTGCTGTTGTATGTCCGGGGCCGACCGGCGGGCTGTCGCCGTCAGTCGCCGGCGGTTCTCGTCTCCGGCTGCGTACCGGCCGGGTCGCCGGTCGGGCCGCCGGCTGAATCGCCGGTCAAGCTGTCATCCGTAGACGATGCGGCGCAGTTGCCGCAGTGAGAGGTCCGGGGGAGCCACCGCGCGGCGCGGCAGCTCGGACGAGATCCGGGCGAAGATCTCCGTGTTGGCCAGCCCCCTGGACTGCAGCTCGCGATGGCGGCGGCGTACATACTCCTCGGTCGTCTCGTCGAAGTACGCCAGTACGTCCAGGACGATCCGGGCCGCCTCGCCGCGTCGGAGCGGCGTGGTGCGGACCAGGTGGTCGATGAGGTCGTCGTGGACCGGCGTACGGACTTCCAGCACACCTTGATATTGCGGGCTCGGCGTAGGGAACGCAAGAATGCTGCCCGATATCGGGCAAGCCGTGTCGACTATGGCGGACGGTGATCAGTCGGTGACGCTCCGCTCTCGCGTCGTGCCCCGGCCGGCCTCTGCGGCCCGGGGCCAGCCGGATCCAGCCGGGTCCAACTGGTCTACACCTTGACCGGCTCTGAGGGGCGCGATACGAGTGTGACGGTTCCGTCGCTCCATGCACGTGCCACGGCCATGCAGCCGCCCCTCCCTGCGTGCGCCTCCTGAACGAAGCCCATCGAAGGGATCGCTCGTGAGACGAATCCGGCAGCTGCTGCTCTGCGCCGCTCTCCTCGCCACCGCTCTGCCCGGCTCCTTCACGGCAGCCGCCGCCGAGCCCCCGGCTCCGCCGGACCGTAAGCCCACGCCGCTGGACCAGGTGATCCCGGCGCCCGAGTCCGTACGGGCAGGCGGTGCTCCGTTCACCATCGGCGAGCGGACCGTGATCCGGGTGAGCGGGGCGTCCGAGGAGGCCAGGCGCGTCGGCGGTCAACTCGCCGCGCTGCTGCGGCCGTCCACCGGTTTCCCGCTGCCGGTCACGACCGAGCGCGGCCCGGACGGCATACAGCTGAAGCTCGGGGGCGGCGGGGAAGCGGGCAAATCCCGGCTGGGCGAGGAGGGTTACCAGCTGAAGGTCACCGAGCGGGCCGCCGTGATCAGTGCGCCCACCGGCAGCGGGCTCTTCCACGGCATGCAGACGCTACGTCAACTGCTGCCGCCACAGGTCGAGTCGTCCGCGCCGCAGCCCGGACCGTGGCAGGTCGCGGGCGGCACCATCACCGACAAGCCGCGCTACGCCTACCGCGGCGCGATGCTCGATGTCTCCCGGCACTTCTTCAGCGTCGACGAGGTCAAGCGCTACATCGACCAACTCGCCCTCTACAAGGTCAACAAGCTGCATCTGCATCTCTCCGACGACCAGGGGTGGCGCATCGCCATCGACTCCTGGCCGCGGCTGGCCACGTACGGCGGCGGCAGCGAGGTCGGCGGCGGACCGGGCGGCTACTACACCAAGGACGACTACCGGGAGATCGTGCGCTACGCCGACGAGCGGGAGCTGACGGTCGTCCCGGAGATCGACATGCCCGGGCACACCAACGCCGCGCTCGCCTCGTACGCCGAACTCAACTGCGACGGGGTGGCGCCGCCCCGGTACACGGGCACCGAGGTCGGCTTCAGTTCGCTGTGCGTACCCCTCGATGTGACCTACGACTTCGTCGACGATGTGGTGCGTGAGCTGGCCGAGATGACCCCGGGCCGCTATCTGCACATCGGCGGCGACGAGGCGCACTCGACCAGCCATGAGGACTACGTCGCCTTCATGGAGCGGGCGCAGAAGACCGTCGCCAAGTACGGCAAGACCGTGATCGGCTGGCACCAGCTCACCGGCGCGAAGCCCGCGAAGGGCGCCGTCGCGCAGTACTGGGGCACGAGCGGGGCCGAGGACGAGCCCGAGGTCGTCGAGGCCGCGAAGAAGGGGACCCGGCTGGTCCTCTCCCCGGCGAACCGCGCCTACCTCGACATGCAGTACAACGAGGACACGCCGCTGGGGCTGCACTGGGCGGGCTATGTCGAGGCCAAGCAGTCTTACGACTGGGACCCGGGCAGCTACATCAAGGGCGCGCCCGCCGATGCCGTACTCGGGGTCGAGGCCCCGCTGTGGTCGGAGACGCTGGAGAACAGCGAGCACATCGAGTTCATGGCGTTCCCGCGGCTTCCGGGGATCGCGGAGCTCGGGTGGTCGCCGGCGTCGGCGCACGACTGGGAGAAGTACCGGGTGCGGCTGGCGCAACAGGGGCCGCGCTGGGAGCAGTTGGGCATCGACTACTGGCGCTCGCCGCAGGTGCCGTGGCCGGCTGACGCGAGTTGATGTGAGTTGACGCGGGGCTGACGCCGGCTGACAGGGGTGAACCGGCCGGCCGTACGAAAGCCGGCCGGGGGCGCCCGCCCCGGGCGCCCGTCAGCCCGGCCGGGTCCGTCCGCACGGTCAGAAGCGGGCGAGGACCGCCTTCTTCGCGGAGGCGAACTCCTCGTCGGTGAGGACCCCTTCGCGGTGCAGCTCGCCCAGCTCGCGAAGTCGCCGCAGCAGGCTGTCGTGGTCCGTGGCGTCCCTCTCCCCGCCCTTGACGAGGGACGGGGGAGAGGTCTCCTCCAAGGCCGGGCGCGTACGGGCGGACGGGGAGCCGGCCGCGGACGCCGCCTCCGTCCTGCCCGGAATCAGCGGCTGGGGGTACCTCCCACGCGCGCAGCGCAGTGGGGGAGGGCCGTCACCGCAGCGGCCATCAGCACGGACCCGCCCGTCTCCCGGGCCTGCCGGACGCCCCACAACGTCAGGCAGTTCGGGTCGTGCTGCGGTTTGAGGACGGGGTGCTTGCCCTTCGGGTGGAAGCGCAGTGAGCCGTTCTCCCAGCCGATCGCGGGTGTCCACTCCACCCCGTCGAGCTCCTCCAGGGTGAAGAGGCGCGGACCGCTGTGCGACTTGCTCTCCTCCGCCATCCAGTTCCACTCGAGCTGGACGCGCTCGCCGTCGAAGGAGACTGTCCCGTCCGTGCCGTTGGCGGTCAGCGGTACTGGGGGCGCCGCCCACGCGCGGAGCGCAGTGGGGGAGGGCCGGGCAGCAGATAGCGGTCGCAGGGCGTGTCCGGGATCTGGTCCAGCAGCAGGGCATGGCGTACCTCGTCCACGAAGTATTCGGCGACGCCTTCCCCCACGGCGCGCTTCGCGCGTGGGAGGTGCCCCCAGTCGCGCTCCACGGGCAGTTGGTACGGATCAGAGGCGTCCGGCAGCCGCCCGCTCGCCACCTGGGCGAGCGCCTTGCGCAGCGGATGTACGTGCTTCTCCGTGGCAGGCACGATGCGAACGGTCTCACCGTCGAACGTCCAGGTGCCCGTGCGCTGGATTATCTCCGCCATGCGGCGATTATCGCGTGCACCGCGGCTCACCACCACGGACGGGCGCGGGGGAATGACCGGGCACGGCGCCGCCGGTCAGGCGCTGTTGCTCCCGCCCGGGGTGTACCCGCCGCCGACCGTACGGCGCAGGCGCCGCGCCTCGTCCTCGATGCGGTGGACGACGCTGCCGGAGCCGTTCCCGTCGTCGATTCCGCTGGCGAGAAGCTGTGCGGCGAGAGTGCCGAAGTAGTCCGCCGCTGCCAGGACATGACCGTACGCGTCCACTTCCCCTGTGCTGTTCCGGAGCTTCAGCAGCGACTGGGAGGCGTCGCTCATGGCCCGTCCGACCTGTCGGGAGACCTGGCTGCGTGGCTCGGCCGGCAGGTCGACCGCCCTGTCCACCTGCCGCAGGATGCGGTCGCACGAACGCACCAGTTCCTCCAGCAGGTAGAAGTCACGGCCGACGCCGATCCCGACGTCGTAGTTCGAGCGGTTCGAGCTCTGCTGGCCGTGCCGGACGCGCAGGTCCAGCTCATGCCGCCGGTACGGATGGAGGTCGGTGGCGTGCGTGGCGTCGAGCGCGGGGCGGAAGCAGGGGTGGAGGTGGAACTCCGTCTCGTGCGGCTGGAGGGGGAGTTGCGGGCCGCCCGCGTAGACGACGTCACCGCCGCGGCAGACCCCGAGGTAGGACACGCCGTAGAGGGTGTCGAGCACGCCGGGCAGGGTGAGGCCGTCGGCGTAGGCGGGGAAACGGACGTGCAGCGCGTCGACGATCGACTCGAACCGGTTCTCCAGGTCGCTGCGCATCACCACGTAACCCTTGTTCTGGAACATCACGAACAGCTGCTCCAGGTACGGATGGGTGACGAGGTATTCCTTCGCCAGGTCCTGGAGCTTCCACTCGGAGAACTGCCGGGTCGCGCTGCGGACGTCGCTCTCGTGGACGGTCGTGTGGCCGTTCTCCACGGCGGTGTCCCGGCAGAGGTTGAGGTACTGGATGGCGTCACGGGGGCGCGGGATCATGCGGTCGAGGAGACAGCCGGGGGTCTCCTCACCGTCCACCGACGGCGGGAACACCTCACCCCACAGCTGGCCGGCGGTGAGCTCTCCGCCGACGGACGCCTGGGCACGGGCCAGGGCGATCTCCCGCAGCCCGCTGCCGGTCCAGCTGATGCGCATCTCGTCGCTGTGGAACTTGTCGCCTTCGCCGAAGTTCAGAGTGTCGTAGATGTCGGAACGCAGGAACAGCAGACAGCGCAGCGCTCTGCCGTACGCGCCCGCCACGTGCTTGGCGGCGAGCAGCAGGCCGATCACCATGGCGTTGCTGTCCGACTCGGTCGACCAGACCTGCTCGAGCTGGTCCACGAGCAGCAGCAGAGGTTCGTGCGTTTCGGCGCACCGGAGGTCGGCGAAGGCGCTGCCCACGCCCTTCTCGACGATCTCGAGTTGGCGGACGGCTCTGGCGCCTTCCGAGGACCGGCCGATGTCCACACCGGCGTTGACGCCGAAGGCACCGAGAGACAGCGACGTCTGCAGCCCCCGGGCACCCGTCACCAGCCGGTCGTACAGGCGGTCGTCCGTGGATTCGCCGTTGTCCCGGAGGAAGCGGCGCAGGGTGCGGACGGACGACGGAG
>DATMEI010000062.1:0-2405 GCA_035556995.1 Streptomyces sp. | reverse complement strand
TTGTGATCGTCACGTTGCTCACCAGCGGTTTCACCCTCGGAGGTCTTCTCATTGCCGTGCTGGTTTCGGTCGCCGCTTGGATCGGCTTCCTGGGATGGCGACGGCGGAAGGTTGCCTTTTCGGGCGCTGGACTTGTGCTGCTGTTCTCCGCCTTGGCGCTCAGCCGGTACGTGTGAGCGGCTGACGGCGACCTGTATGCCGGTTACTGCGCGACCAGTTGATATACGAACCCGCAGACGATGATGAGGCCGATGACCCGTACACGATCGTCTTCAGACGTCGGTCCCGAGCTGCGCCTTCCGGCGTGCTCCTCTCTGAGGCCGCAATGCGGCGCATCATGTCGCGTCGTTCCCGAGTAGTCGACGACTGCCAGCGGAGTTGCATTTCCTCGCGAGTGAGTGGGCCGTTCTCCGGTTCGTCCATGGGCCGCAGGCTACGGACACCCCGCGCCGGAGGCACGGGGCGCCGGTACTGAAGGGTGCCTACGGTCGCCGTGCCTCGAACAGGAAGCAGCCGTACTCCAGGGCCCGTACGTGCACCAGCGCCACCTCCGGCAGGGTGAACGCTTCCCTGAAGGCCTCGTCGAACCCGGCCTCGGCGTCGTCGGGAATCTCGAAGAAGCTGCCCCCGACGATGTGGCCTGCCGCGTTGTAACGACGGATGGTGCGAAGACCCCCCGGCCGCCCGAAGGGATAGCCCCGGGTGCCCCGCGGTCCCTCACACTCCTCGGCGTGGACGAACACCGGCCCCGACTCGTCGTAGGCGCCCGGCTCGGCCCCGGTCGCCGCCGCCCAGCGTCGCAGCGGCGCGTACGAAACGAGCGCGACCCGCTCGCCGGGCTTGATGGCTCGCAGACAACAGCGCAGGGGACTGCCGACGCAGTTGAGAGGGACGCCGTCCTCGCGCGCGGTGTACGGCTGCAAGCGCCGCCCGGCGTCATCGGTGTCCCGGAGTTCCTTGAGAGTGGCGGGAGGGATGGGCAGAGGTGTGTATGCGGTCATGAAGCCAGCATGGGCGGCTGGATTTCGGTCTGCTGGCGGGAATCGGACCTGGGGGTGCGGGGACGCAGCGTCAGTGGGCGGCGTAGGGGGTCGCGAAGTCGCGGGGCGGGCGGCTGGTGCGGTGACGGGCGCGGGCAGGGCCGTGCTCCGCCCACCGGCCCTTCCGCGAGGCTGTGGAAGGGGTGCGCTGCCGGCGCCCCCGCGTCGAGCCGCTGATGGAGGCATCATGGGAAGTGGGTGCGGAGCCAAGGGCCCAGTCCGGGGGGCTGGCGGCTTCCGTGGCAGTGCTGAGGCAGCTTGAGGGTCGTGATCGCCATGGAGCAGATCCAGGCAGTTCAGAGGGTCGACCGTTACGTACATCAGCGACGCTTCACGGATCAGAGGCTGGTCAGCTGGGTTCTGTACTTCTTCCTGCTCTCATGGGTCACGCTCGGGATCTATGCGATCTATCTCTTCTACGTTCGAATGCAGCGTGCAGACCGCTTCAGGGACCGGCGTGTGCATTACTACGACGCAGTCGTCGCATCGACGCGTCAGTACGCAGAGGTGAGCGGGCAATATGACGCGATTCACGATGACCTCGACGACCTCGAACGCTTCGTGAAGGAACGCTTCACGGACGAGCACAAACCCATCGAGGCCGGCTCCTCGCTCATCCTGTCGATCATCACGCTCGGGATCTACGGGCTCTACGCCACCTACCGAATGATGCGGTTCTGGTGGGAGATTCAGCTCACCGAGCAGGACTTCGACGAGAAACTCAGCCTGATCTGGACGAGCTTGGGGATCACCAGGTATCCGGTGACCTTCGAGGCTGACGAGGAGCTGCACCGCAGCTTCGGGATGTACCTCCTCCTCACCATCGTCACCCTCGGGATCTTTGGAATCGTGTGGGACTACCGTCTCCACACTGACCCCGACAGGGTCTATCCAGAGTTCCATTCGGCCGAAGATCTGGTACTCAGTGCGCTCCGTGGCGCTGATCCCCGTCCGGTGCCTCTCCCAAAAGCCGCGTGAGGCGCACCGTTCGCCCACGGCAACCAACGAGCGCACGACCCGTGGCGGCCGAGCCGGCTTCCGGCCGACCCAGCGGGCCAGGCCCGGCCTGGTCCCGGTTCAGCTCTGCAGGAAGTCCTGGAGCAGGCGCGTCAGGGAGCCCGGGGCGTCGATCCAGGGGTAGTGGCCGACGTCCTTCAGGGTGTGCAGGCGCGCGTCCGGGAAGGAGTCGGCGACGGCTTCGCCCGCGCGCATGCCCGTCACCGCGTCGAGTTCGCCGGTGACGACGAGGACCGGGGCTTGGGCGTCGCGCAGCGCGTCCAGGATGGCTGTACGGGCAGGCTCGTCGACGCCCTGCCAGAAGCCCGCCCGGGGTACGGGGTTGAGCTGGTCGCCCTCGGCGGCGGC
>DATMEI010000061.1:0-3338 GCA_035556995.1 Streptomyces sp. | reverse complement strand
GGCCGCTCCCCGAGTAGACGGCCGGGCCCCTCACGCGCCGGGCGACTGCCACCGCCGGCCCTTCGGCACCCCTGCGTCAGGAACGCATCCGCGCGATCCAGTCGGCGGGCTTGCCGATCTCCGCCTTCGTGGGAAGCGTGTTGGGCGAGGTCCAGACGCGGTTGAAGCCGTCCATGCCCAAGTCCTCCACGACGGCACGCACGAAGCGCTCCCCCTCGCGGTACTGCCGCAGTTTCGCGTCGAGACCGAGCAGCTTGCGCAGTGCCTGATCCAGCCTTCCGGCGCCGGTGGCGCGGCGCTTCTGGAACTTCTCACGGATCTCCGCGACGCTCGGCACCACCTCCGGCCCGACTCCGTCCATGACGTAGTCCGCATGGCCCTCCAGCAGGGACATCACAGCCGTGAGGCGTCCGAGGATCTCGCGCTGTGTGGGCGTCTGCACCAGTTCCACGATGCTGCCGCGGTCCGTGCCCGTCCGCTCCTCTTCGTCCGCGCCCGGTGCCCGGTTGCCGGTCAGGGACTGCGCCGCCTCGCGCAGGCGCTCCAGCAGCGTGGACGGGTCCATGTCGGCTTCGCTGAGGAAGGCCTGGATCTCGCCCTGGATGTGGTCACGCAGCCAGGGCACGGCAGCGAACTGTGTGCGGTGAGTCTCCTCGTGGAGGCACACCCAGAGCCGGAAGTCGTGCGGTTCGACCTCCAGTTCACGCTCGACGTGCACGATGTTGGGGGCCACGAGGAGCAGTCGGCCGCTGCCGTCGGCTCCGCCGGGCAGCTCGCGCGTCGCCGGCGCGAACGTCTCGTACTGCCCGAGCACACGCGAGGCGAGGAACGACAGCAGCATGCCCACCTCGACGCCCGTCACCTTGCCGCCGACCGCGCCGAGCACCGCGCCGCCGGGGCTGCCGGTGCGCCGCTCCTGCATCTTCCCGAGCAGCGGCGAGAGCAACTCCCTGAATCCGGCGACGTTGGCCCGCACCCAGCCGGGGCGGTCGACGACGAGAACAGGGGTGTTCATGTCCGCGGGCCGTTCGGACTGCATGCGGGTGAAGCCCCGTACGTGCTCCTCCGATGCCTTCGCGTGACGCCGCAACTCGGCCACGACGGCTCGTGCGTCCTCACGGGTCACTTCGGGGCCCGGCCGTACGAGCCGGGTCGCGGTCGTGACCGCGAGATTCCAGTCGACCATCTCCACACCACCGAGGCTCGTCATGACTTCACGGTACGTGGCATAGCCGCCGGGCGGGAGGCTGCACCGGCGGGGTGGGGTGCGTGCACGGGGCGCGGCGGGGGCGTGCCGGGATCAGCCCGCGGAGGGGGAATCGCGGCAGCCGCAGTTGGCGAGGGCCGAGGCGAGCCGGTCCAGGGTTTCCTGCGCTGCCTTGCCGTCGGTGGTGCCGGACGTCATGAAGGCGAAGACCAGAAGACGGCCGTCCGCATCGACGACAGTGCCGGCGAGAGAGTTGACACCGGTCAGGGTTCCGGTCTTGGCGCGTACGAGTCCGGCGCCCGGTTTGCCCTTCTCACTGCCGTACCTGCTGTCGAGTGTGCCGGTGAAATGGGCGACCGGAAGGCCCGTCAGGACCGGGCGCAGCTCCGCGTGCTTGGAGTCGGCCGCCCGTACGAGCAGCCGCGTGAGCAGGGCGGGCGAGACCTTGTCGTCGCGGTCGAGGCCGCTGCCGTCGGCGAAGTGCGCGCCCTTGAGGGGCAGTCCGAGCTTGCCGAGGTGGTGGCGTACGGCCTTCCCGGCGCCTTTGAAGCTGGCCGGTTCGCCGGAGGCGAGGGCGGTCTGACGGGCCAGCGCCTCAGCGATGTCGTTGTCGCTGTGGGTCAGCATGCGCTCCACGAGTGCGGACAGCGGTGCCGAGCGGTGGGCGGCCAGTTCCTTCGCCTTGCCGGGAGCGCCGGCCTTCTTCGGCTCGCCCTTGACGTCGATGCCGTGCTTGCCCAGGGCATCGGCGAAGGCGTCGGCGGCGTCGGAGGAAGGGTCGGCGGACCGGGGGGCGGGGCCGTGCAGGGGGCGCTTCGATGTGCCTTCGAGCCTGGCCTCGTCGACCATGAGCGGGGTCACGGGAGCGAGGTTGTCGTTGGGCCCGATCGAGTGACGCACGGGTCCGCTGTAGCGGGAGGTGTCGTAGGCGAGCGAGACCTTCCCGGTGTCGTCCTTGTGGAGCTTCCGGGCGGTGCTGCGGGCGAGGTCGCCGAGCTGGCCGGCCGTGAGTGTCGGGTCGCCGCCGCCGACGAGGACCACCTTGTCCGAGCTGCCGCCGCGCACGACGCGCGTCTCGATCCGGTGGTCCGCGCCGCGTGCTGAGAGCGCGGCGACCGCGGTGGCCAGCTTGACCGTCGAGGCCGGGGTGTCGGCGGTGCGCGGCTTGACGGCGTAGAGCTGCCGGCCTGTGGCGGCGTCGACGACGGAGAGGGCCCGCCGCTTGCCCAAGTCGCCGTCCTCGACGAGCGGTTCCAGGGTGTCTGCGAGCGCGGCGGCGCTGGGCGCGGGCACACCGGCCGCACCCGGACCGTGCGAGGGCTTGGCTTCGCGGCCGGCCCCCGATCCTGCGCCCGCGCCGGCTGCCGGGTCGATGGCGGCGAGCACACGGGGGGCCGCGGGTGCGGGCTTGCCGCCGGGGCCGTCACCGGTGTGGTTCCCGCCACTTCGGCCTTCCCGGGCGGCGGCCCAGGACTGCTCGGCCGTACGCTGGCCCGAGTCCCACGGTCCTGTCATGGCCACCACCGTGACCGCGACCACCAGTCCGAGTGCGGCGGACCCCGTCGCCACTCGCGCGGTCTGCTGCTGATGCGGCGTCGCGGTCCGCCAGTGCTGCCGGATCCGCCGCCCGTACCGCCGGGCACGGGCCCGGATTCTCCGGTACGCCCGGATCGCGGTGTCACGCACCTCTGCGGCGGTGTCACGCACCTCGATCAGCCCCTTTCGCGACGGTGCACGTGCGTGGGGGACACTTAATCACCAGATACATGTGCTGATCATTGAGGAGCTTCCCTTGGAGTTCGACGTCGTCATCGAGATCCCGAAGGGTTCGCGGAACAAGTACGAGGTGGATCACGAGACCGGCCGCATCCGTCTGGACCGGCACCTGTTCACCTCGACCGTGTACCCGGCCGACTACGGCTTCGTCGACCACACCCTGGGCGAGGACGGCGACCCGCTGGACGCGCTTGTGCTGCTCGATGAGCCCACCTTTCCCGGCTGCATCATCAAGTCCCGGGCCATCGGCATGTTCCGTATGACGGACGAGGCGGGCGGTGACGACAAGTTGCTGTGCGTCCCGTCGGCCGACCCGCGTATGGAGCACCTGCGGGACATCCATCACGTGAGCGAG
>DATMEI010000060.1:0-4077 GCA_035556995.1 Streptomyces sp. | reverse complement strand
GACGGCGAGCGGCGGTACACGCAGCCGCCGTCGACTGAAATGAGGCCGGCGCGACCGAGCCGGCACCAGCGGCATCGCGGCCTGCCGGGCAGCCGTCGACTGGGGTCTGTGCGAGCCGAAAAGGCGGGGGCGACGTGGCTGCCGGTCCCTCGCAACACTCCGGCCGCGTCCTGCCCTTGAGGTGTTCGGGCATCGGCTCCCGGGCGCCGGAACGGGCTCCGCCGTACGCGTCGGCGCCGCACGCGCCGTACGTACCGAACGGGGGGTCAGGGGTGCCTGCCGGGCCTTGGAATGTGAACGCTTCACGGCTTGTGTGGAGGCTCTGAGCAGCTACTCATCACTTCGGGTGAAACTCTGGGCGTACGTTGCAAGCAACAACGGTGAGTTGCCAAGCTGTTGCCCATTGTCAACTTGACTGCTTGTCGTGACTCACGGGAACGGGGAGGGCACTCGTGCCATTCGGTGAACAGCCCGCCTATCTACGCGTCGCCGGAGACCTCCGGCAGAAGATCGTCGGTGGCGATCTGCCGCCCCACACCCGGCTGCCCTCGCAGGCCAAGATCCGCGCGGAGTACGGCGTCTCCGACACCGTCGCCCTCGAGGCGCGCAAGGTGCTGATGGCGGAGGGGCTGGTCGAGGGCCGCTCCGGCTCGGGTACGTACGTGCGTGAGCACCCCGTGCCGCGCCGCGTCGCCCGCACCGGCTATCGCACGCTCGGCGACTCCACGCCTTTCCGGCAGGAGCAGTCCGACGAGGATGTGAAGGGCACCTGGGAGTCGCGCAGCGAGCAGGAGGACGCGAGTCCGCTCACGGCGGAGCGCCTGCGCATCGAGCCGGGGGAGCGTGTGATGTGCACCCGGTACGTCTTCCGGGTCGAGGGCGAGCCCGCGATGCTCTCCACCTCCTGGGAGCCGCTGTCGGTCACGGGGCGCACGCCGGTGGTGCTGCCCGAGGACGGGCCGCTCGGCGGCAAGGGCGTGGTCGAGCGGATGGCCGCCATCGATGTCGTCGTGGACAACGTCGTCGAGGAGGTCGGCGCCCGTCCCGGGCTGGCCGAGGAGATGATCGAGCTGGGCGGCGTCCCGGGCCATGCGGTGCTGGTTGTGGCCCGTACGTTCTTCGCGGGCGGGCGTGCGGTCGAAACAGCCGATGTGGTCGTCCCGGCGGACCGGTTCCGCGTCTCGTATCACCTGCCGGTGAAGTGACTCCCTGCGCCGGGTGTCCGGTGCGAACACGTGGCCGAAATCGGTGCCCCGTTGTGCAAAGTCGAATGCACTGAGTGAAGGCCGGGCGTAAGCTCCGGCATATGCGAAGCATGAGTGGTGACAGCGACTCTGTGCTGCCCTGGCGTGTCATACGTGAGGACGGCCACGGCAATCGCTACCGCGTGGGCAGCTACGCCACCCGTACGGAAGCACAGCGGGTCGCCGACCGGCTCGGCGGAGGCGAAGGCCATGCAGGGGGCGGCAGCCGAGGCGACGGCAGCTATCTGGTCGAGCCCTTGGAGTGCGCGAGCGGCGAGTACGCCTGACAAGGCCCAAAATCGGGTATATGGACTCTTCAGTCCTACTCGTCCGGAATGACCGGGCGGGTCAGCTACCCGATCAGGGACGTGGGCGGTGTGAGCACAGGACCCTCCGAGGGAGTGGCCTCGATCCTCGACACCCTCCGAGTCGGGACCGTCATGCTCGACGGGAACGGACGAATCCTGCTCTGGAACCCGATGACGGAGGAAATTCTCGGCTGGCGCGCCGAACAGGTCATAGGGCGTCGCATACAGGACTTTCTCGAGGACGGCTACGGCGAGGGCGAGCGCAGAAGGGACGAAGCCCTCAAGCGTGAGCGCCGCTGGCGGGGCACCATGCACATCCTGCACAGCGCCGGCCATCGCGTCGCCGTCGAGGGGCGGGTCTCACTGCTGTACGACGCCGATGACCACCCTGTCGTGCTGGCCAACATCGTCGAGACCAGCAGGCTCCGCTCCGTCGAGCACGACCTCGCCGCCCTGGACGCACTCTTCGCGTCCTCCCCGCTCGGCATCGGGCTCTTCGACACCGACAAGCGGTTCGTCCGCGTCAACGAGGCGCTGGCCCGGCTCAACCAGCTTTCCGTGGAGGAGCACGTCGGCAAGTCCGTCCACCAGGTGCTTCCCGACTGGATGGCCGAGGAGGTCTCGACCGTCCAGTCGACCGTGCTGGAGACCGGCCGCCCCGTCGTGGACGTGGTGATGCCGGCGCCCGACGGGCCGGGCTCGCGTTCCGTCTCCTACAGCAGGCTCACCAGCGACAAGGGCGAGGTGCTCGGCGTCAGCACCGTGATCATGGACATCACCGAACGGCGTGAGGCACTGGAGAAGATCGAAGCCGCGCGGGAGCGTCTGGCGCTGCTCGACGACGTCGGAGTCGGGCTGGCCGACCGGTTCGATGTGACCGCCATTTCGCAGGCACTCGCCTCCAGCCTCGTTCCCCGCCTCGCCGACTACTCGGGTGTGATGCTCATCGGTGCCGCCGCGCACGGCGGCGACCTCCCCGACATCGAACTGCTCACCGGGACACCCCTGTTCCAGCTGGGCGTCGCCGCGCGCGACGAGGGGCCGATCGTGAACCGGATGCTCCGCGTCGGACAGGACGTCCCCTTCCTCGCGGACTCGTTCTTCGGCCGGACCCTGGCCAGCGGCGTTCCCCATCTCGCCTCCTCCCCACGTGAGTTGCTCGCCGCCACCTACCCCGGCGACCCCAAGATGCAGGCGGCTCTCGACCTCGGCATCCACTCGCTGATGGCCGTGCCGCTGCGCGCTCGCGGTGTCGTGCTCGGTCTGCTGGTCGTCAGCCGTGCCGAGGGCCGCGACCAGTTCGGCCGCGACGACATAGCACTCGCCATGGAACTCGCGGACCGGGCCGGCATCTCCCTCGACAACGCCCGCCTCTACGCGCGTGAACGGGCCGGGGCCCTGATGCTCCAGCGCAGCCTGCTGCCCCAGAAGGTCCCCGAGCCGCCCGGCGTGCGTGTGGCATACCGGTACGTGCCCGGCAGCAGCGGCACGGAGGTCGGCGGCGACTGGTTCGACGTCATCCCCCTGGCCGGCGGCCGGGTCGCCTTCGTCGTTGGGGACGTCATGGGGCACGGGCTGCACGCCGCCGTGACGATGGGTCGGATGCGCACGGCAGTACGTACTCTCGCCGGGCTCGATCTGCCTCCCGACGAGCTGTTGCGACGCATCAACGACCTGGCCGACGACTTCGTACAGACCCCCGACGACCCCCTCATCGCCACCTGTGTCTACGCCGTCTACGACCCCTCCACGCGCCGGTGCAGCCTGGCCAAGGCCGGTCACCCGCCGCCTCTGCTGCTCACCGAGACCGCCGGCGGCAAATGGCAGGCCCGCACACTCGACCTGCCCTCGGGCGCACCGCTCGGCGTCGGCGGCGTCCCCTTCGAACCCTTCGAGCTGGACATCGTCGAAGGCTCAGTGCTCATCCTCTACACGGACGGGCTCATCGAAGCGCGGGGCGAGGACATCACGGAGGGCATCGACCGCCTCTGCGCGATGCTCTCAGGAGGACCGGTCGGTGAGGACCCGGACACCCCGGCCACCCTGGAGGAGGCCTGCGACAGCGTCATCGAGGACCTGGACGGGAGGACTGCCTCCCAACCCATCGACGACGTAGCCCTGTTGATGGCGAAGCTGGGTGGTCTGCCTCAAGGCAGCGCCGCCTCCTGGACGTTCCCGGCGGAGAGCTACGCCGTACGAAGGGCACGTGAGGTCGTACGGCGGACGCTGCTCGAGTGGGGGCTGGAGGCGTTGGAGGACACGAGCGTCCTGCTCGTCAGCGAACTGGTCACCAACTCGATGCGGTACGCACACGGCCCCATCGGAGTCCGTATGGTGCGCGGGAGTTCACTTCTGGTCGAGGTCTCCGATCCGCTGCCCGACCCGCCGCGGGAACGCAGTGCCCTGCCGGACGACGAAGGCGGCCGCGGCATCCGGCTCGTGGCCCGGGAGGCGCGCCGCTGGGGCACGCGGCACGGCCCCATGGGCAAGACCGTCTGGTTCGAAATCGCCCTCCCCTGACGGGT
>DATMEI010000059.1:0-5132 GCA_035556995.1 Streptomyces sp. | reverse complement strand
CAACTTCGGTGGCCGGTCCGAGCCCGATCTGTCATCGGGTGGGCGGCACGGCGTTGTGGAGTCGGGGCCGGGCGACGACGACGCGGACTATCTGGAAGTCGAACAGTTCGCGCGGTTCAAGCAGATGGCGCGCAGGCCGGGCCCCGTGCTCTTCGTGGTCCTGCTCCTGGTGTCGCTGATCGCCTGCCGCGCGCTGATGGACAGTGGGGCTCTCGCCGGCGGTGCGCTGCTGCCGGCGCCGGCCGACGTGTCCGACCTGTGGGCCCGATACCTCGACAGCTGGCACCCGGTCGGCATAGGCGGCACTCAGACCGCTCCGCCGTACCTCGCAATCGTGGCCATGGTCGCGACGGTCTTCTTCGGCAGCACCGGTTTCGCGCTCACGCTGCTGCTGGTCTGCTCCGTGCCGCTGGCGGGCTTCACCGCTTACTTCACGTCGCGGCCGCTGGTGGAGTCCCGGCTGCTGCGTGCCTGGGGGAGTGTCGCGTACGCCTTCCTGCCCGCGGCGACAGGTGCGCTCGCGGGGGGCCGTATCGGAACCGCCGTACTGGCGATCACGCTCCCGCTGCTGGCGCGCTCCGCGGTCGCTGTGAGCGGGCTGCGGGGCAAGCCGAGTTGGCGTGCCGTGTGGGCGTACGGGCTGCTGCTGACGCTGGTCAGCGCCTTCACGCCCGTCGTCTGGCTGATCGCGCTGACGCTGGCCGTCGTGCTGCTCGTACTGCGCTGGCGGGGATACGACGCCCTCGCGCCCGGGACCGCATCCAGGGGCGGGGCCGGGGCTGACGATCTGCTGCGGGGGACCGTCCTGCGCAGCGCGGTCGCTCTGCTGACGCCGATGGTGCTGCTGGCTCCGTGGTCGCTCTCGCTGCTGATGAGCCCTTCCGGTTTCTTCCGCGAGGCGGGACTGCCGTACGGCGCCGGCTCCGCCTCCGCACTCGATCTGCTGACCCTGACGCCCGGCGGGCCGGGTGCCGCCGGGGGGCTGCTGCTCGTCGGTGTCGTACTGGCGGCGCTGGCCGCACTGCTGCGCGGCGAACGCCAGTTGGCCATCCGGGCGGCGTGGATCGTGGCCCTGGCAGGGCTGCTGTTCGCGGCGCTGACCAACAGCTCCGGCTGGGCCGGGCCCGCCACCCTCGTCTACGGCCTCGCGCTGCTGTGCGCTGCCGCCGTCGGAGCGGAGGGTGCGAAGGAGAGGGTCGCCGAACAGAGCTTCGGATGGAAGCAGCCCGCCGCGGCGCTCGTTGCCGCTGCCGCGGTCGCCGCGCCTCTCGTCGCCGCTGTCAGCTGGATGGCGGGCGGTGCTGACGGACCGCTGTCGCGACGCGATCCGGTGCAGGTGCCGGCATTCGTCGCGGAGGAGAGCGGTACGCGCGATCAGGCGCGCACCCTGGTGCTCTCCGGGAACGCCGAAGGCGCCTCCAATGTGCCCTCGGACGTCTCGTACTCGCTGGTGCGCGGTTCCGGGGCCAGGCTGGGCGACGGTGACCTGGCGGCTGCCGGGGGCGACGACGCGCGGCTCGAACGCGTGGTCGCCAACCTCGTCGCGGGCTCCGGCGCCGATCAGACGACTCAGCTCGGCGGCTACGCGGTGCGCTATGTGCTCGTACGCGACGGAGCGCCGCGGCAGATGAGCCGGGTACTGGACTCCACGCCCGGCCTGACGCGGCTCAGCCAGGAGGACGGCAGCGAGCTGTGGCGCGTGGACCGGCAGGTCTCCCGCATCAGCGTGGTGTCCGGCAACGCGAAGAAGGGGGCGGCGGGAAGTGATGACGCTCCGGTTCCTGTCGCTGCCGGCCCGGTGGAGGCGCGTACAGAGCTGCGGCCAGGATCTGCCGGGCGGGTCCTGCGGGTCGCCGACGCCGCCGACTCCGGCTGGCAGGCGACGCTCGACGGCACCCCGCTGAAGCCGGTCACGCTCGACGGGTGGGCACAGGGCTTCCAACTCCCCGCGGGCGGCGGCCGGCTGGAGCTCACCTATGAGACGAGCACGGCGCACACGGCGTGGGTGTGGCTGCAGGGCTTCCTCGCGGTCGTCGTGGTCGTCATGGCGCTGCCGGGACGGCGCCGCGAGATCGACGACGATCTGCCCGAGGTCGCGTCCGTTCCGGCGCAGGCCGTTCAGGGCGAGGGCCGCAGGGCTCGCAGGCTGCGCGCGGCGACGGAGGAATCGGACGCCACCGAGGGGGCGCCGTCAGAGCCACCGGGGCAGGCGCCGGGAACGCCCGGACAGGACGCGTACGATGCCGGGTTCGACAGCCAGTACGGCGCACAGTCCGGCACGGGCGTCCCCTACGGCGCGGAGTACGGACAGTCATACGGTGAACCGCAGTACGAGCCGCAGCAGCACTCCCAGCAGTACTACGGAGAGCAGCCGTCCTACGGGGACCAGCCGTCCTACGGGGAGCGGCACGAGCAGAACTACGGCCAGCAGTACGGCGACTGGGACAGGGCACAGCAGTACGACGACCAAGCCGGGTCGGCAGACCCGTACAGCTACGACCCGCGGTACGGCAACAGGAGCGATCAGCAGTGAACCGCACCACCATGACCCTGATCGGAGCGGTCACCGCACTCGCTGCCGTGACCGGTGTCGCCGCTGTCGCAGCGCCAGGCGGTGACGACGACGGAGGGGCGACCGCGGCCGGCCGCAAGCCTGTCGAGCGCTCCACGCTGGTCTGCCCGCAGCCCAGCCTGTCCGACGTGGCGGAGACGGAGTACACGGCTTTCGCGCCGAAGGGCGGCGACGGCAAGGGCCGCGCCGAGCTCTATCCGGCCGAGAAGGCGGACACCGCCGGTGGCGACGGCGGCAAGGACGACAAGGGCAAGGACGACAAGGGCAAGGGCAAGAAGGACAAGAAGGACGACAAGAAGCGCGACGAGAAGGACGGCCCGGGCAGCGGCACCGACGCCAAGCCCTTCGTCCCTCTGAGCACACCGGGCAAGCCTGTGACAGCCGGGAAGGACGCGGCCGACTCACCGGCACTGTTCGGCTCGGCCGACGGACGGCTGGCGCCCGGCTGGACCGTCCAGCAGACCACGAAGGTCGCAGTAGGAGCCGGGCGCGGACTGCAGGGGACCGCATGCTCGGTGCCCGACACCGATTTCTGGTTCCCCGGTGCGAGTACTTCCAAGGACCGGCAGGACTACGTCCATCTGACCAACCCGGACAGCACCAGCGCCGTCGTCGACCTGGACCTGTACAGCAAGAAGGGCCGGGAGAACTCCGAGGCCGGCGAGGGCATCAACATTCCGCCCAACTCCACGGTGCCCGTGCTGTTGTCGACGCTGACGGCGGAACCGGCGGCCAATGTGGCGCTGCACGTCGTGGCCCGTGCCGGCCGCGTCGGCGCACAGGTGCAGGCGGTCGACGAGAAGCTGGGCGGCGACTGGATCTCAGGTGTCGCAGACCCGAACCCGAGCGCCGTGCTCCCCGGCATCCCGGGCGATGCCACCTCCGTGCGCCTGGTCGTCTTCGCGCCGGGCGAGAACGACGCGGACCTCAACGTCCGGCTCGCGACCCCGTCCGGACAGATCGCTCCGGCCGGTCACGAGACGCTGCACGTACGGGGCGGGCAGACCAGTGCCGTGGATCTGCGGGATCTCACCAAGGGGCAGGCGGGTTCGCTCGTACTCTCGCCGACGGACGGCGCAAGCAAGGCCACGCCCGTGGTCGCGGCGCTGCGCGTGACCCGTGGTAAGGGGTCGCAGCAGGAGACGGCCTTCATTCCGGCCACCGCGCCCCTGGTGGAACGTGCCACCGCCGCGGACAACCGGGAGAAGGGCTCCAGCCTTTCGCTCACCGCGACCGGGAAGTCGGTGTCCGTGCGCGTGACGTCCTCGGCGGGGAGCGAGGGCGGCAGCCCGGTGAGCAAGGTCTACAAGGTCAAGGGGAAGACCACCAAGTCCCTTTTCCCGCCCACGCCGAAGGGCGTCAAGGGCAACTACGCGGTGACCGTCGAGCGGCTCTCCGGCGGACAGCTGTACGCCTCGCGCATGATGGAGCAGAAGGACAAGAAGCTGCCTGCGTTCACCGTGCAGACGCTTCCCGACGATCGCGGCACGGTCTCGGTGCCGGACTCGGGGCAGGACCTCTCCGTGCTCACGGAAGGGGACTGAGCCGAGCGGCCGGCCTCTCCCGTCAGTCTCCGTGTCCTGCTTCACCCGGGATCGGGGCGCCTGACGGCATGCCCTGCGCGACGTAGTCCTCGTAGAGGGGACGCCAGGGCTCTGCGGTGTCGCTGTGCGGACCGTCAGCGGTCGCACCGGCGACGTGCTTGCCGAGCTCGGCCAGGCACACGGTCCAGCCGGCGGCGTTGCGTGCCGCGGTGTCGGATGCCTCCAGCACGTTGATCAGCGTGAGGGTGCAGCTGTCGTCATCAGCGGGTTCGAGTGCGAAGTGCAGCTCGTCGCCGCCCCAGGTGAAGGCCAGACGGCGCGGCGGTTCGAAGACCAGAACGGTGCCGGAGTCCGGCTCGGTGTTGGGGTCGTCGGTGAACTCGATCGTCCCGCCCTCGTGCTGGTCCATGCGCACGGCGCTGGGGAACCAGTGCGACAGCTCATCGGGTTCGGTGATCGCCGCCCACAGCCGTGCGACCGGGTGCGGATAGGTGCGCTGGAAGCGCACTGCTGGGCGGCCGTCGTGTTCGAAGTAGCTTCCACGGTCCATGACTTGCTCCTGTCCTGGGACTCCTCGGATGCGGACTGCTTCTCCGCCTCAGCCCTCGTCCGTGTCGAGGTGGCGGCCGAGTGCGTCGAGACGTTCGTTCCACAGCTGCCGGAACGGGGCCAGCCAGGCGTCGAGTTCGGCCATCCGCTCATGGTTGATCGAATAGATCCGCCGTTGCGCCTGGGTACGGACATGCACCAGACCTGCTTCGCGCAGGACCCGGAGGTGTTTGGACGTTGTCGGCTGTGTGAAGCCCAGTTCGTCGACCAGTTCACCGACTGAGCATGCGCGTTCACGCAGTGCGTCGAGCATCGCCCGGCGATGCGGGTCCGCCAGTGCCGACCACGTGGCATCCATCACGCAATCCAATATGCCACTACACGTATATACGCGTCAAGGAATATAGGGCTCGAGCCTGGCGCCCGTCCGGGGGAGGGGCGTACGGCGGGACCGTCACACGCGATCG
>DATMEI010000058.1:0-13315 GCA_035556995.1 Streptomyces sp. | reverse complement strand
TCAACCTCGCGCGCGAGACGGTGCTCGGCTCCCGGCTGGACCCGCGCACCCCCGCCTACGACATCCAGCAGGCCTGCGGCACCGGCATGCAGGCCGTGATCGCAGTCGCCAACAAGATCGCGCTCGGGCAGCTGGACGCGGGTATCGCGGGCGGTGCGGACACCACGAGCGACGCGCCGCTCGGCGTCAACGACGAGCTGCGCCGCATCCTGCTGGCCACCCGCAGGGCCAAGACCCTCAAGGAGCGCGCGAAGGAACTCGCCCGCGTACGGCCGCGGCACCTCGTCCCCGAGATACCGCGCAACGCCGAACCGCGCACCGGCCTTTCCATGGGCGAGCACGCCGCCCGTACGGCACGGGAGTGGGGCATCAGCCGGCACGAGCAGGACGAACTCGCCGCCACAAGCCACCGCAACCTCGCCACCGCCTACGACAGCGGCTTCCTCCACGACCTCGTCACCCCCTTCCGCAGCCTGGCCCGCGACCAGAACCTGCGGCCCGGGACCTCCGCGCACAAACTCGCCGAGCTCGAGCCCGTGTTCGGCGCCGACGAGCCGGACGCGACGATGACGCCCGGCAATTCCACGCCGCTGACCGACGGTGCCGCGACGGTGCTGCTCGCGAGCGAGGAGTGGGCGCAGGAGCGCGGGCTGAAGCCGCTGGCGTATCTGTCCGCGTACGAGACGGGCGCCGTGAACTTCTACGACGAGGACGGCAGGCCGGGCGAGGACGGGCTGCTGATGGCGCCCGCGTACGCCGTACCCCGGATGCTGGAACGGTCCGGGCTCGGCATCGAGGACTTCGAACTCTTCGAGATCCACGAGGCGTTCGCCTCACAGGTGCTCGCCACACTCGCCGCATGGGAGAAGCGCGGCCTCGCACCGCTGGAGCGGAACCGCCTGAACGTCGCCGGCTCGTCACTGGCGACCGGCCATCCCTTCGCTGCGACCGGCGCCCGCATCGTTGCCACACTCGCCAAGCTCCTCGCGGAGCGCGAGGGCGCGAAGCCGGGGGCGCGCGGTCTGATCTCCATCTGTGCGGCAGGAGGACAGGGGGTGACGGCAGTGCTGGAGAGGGCCTGACCGCTCTCGGATTCCTTCGCTTTCCCGAGGATCCCGCTGATCCTCGCCGAGGTACGTCATGGAGAGGAGCCGCTCGTGTCGTCCCAGCCCGCAAGCCCGACTGTGCCCAACGCAACCGACACCGCCAGCGCCGCCGATGCTGCCGCGCCCACGCTCGTCGAGCCCGTGAGGGAGGTCGTCGACGGCGTCGTCCGCCAGGTCTCCGTACCCGCTTTCGCGGAAACGGTCACGAGCGGCTCCCTCGGCGACATCCCCTTCATCAACGCCGAAGACGCCCCCTTCGAGCCGGTGCTCAGCCGCAAGCGCGCGGACGGCAGCTGGCGCGATGTGACCGCGAACGAGTTCGCACAGGAAGTGCTGAACGCCGCCAAGGGGCTGATCGCCCTCGGCCTGGAGGCGGGCGACCGTATCGCCATCATGGCCCGCACGACCTACGAGTGGACGCTTCTCGACTTCGCGGGCTGGGCGGCGGGGCTGGTGACGGTCCCCATCTACCCGACCTCCTCCGCCTCACAGGCCCGCTACATCCTCCAGCACTCGGGCGCGCGCGCCTGCGCCGTGGAGAACGTCGAACAGGGACGGATGCTCTCCGCGGAACGCGGCGCCATCCCCGCGCTCGAGCACCTGTGGCAGCTCGACGCGGGCGCACTCTCCCAACTCGCCGACGAAGGGCGGGTGTTGGAGGACGATGCGGTCGGGCAGCGCCGCGCCCTCATCGGCCCGGACGACACCGCCACCCTCATCTACACGTCCGGCACCACAGGGCAGCCCAAGGGGTGCGTCCTCACCCACGGCAACTTCTTCGCCGAGGTGGACAACGACATCGAACTGCTGCACCCCGTCTTCAGGTCCGTCAGCAAGGAACCCGCCGCCACGCTGCTCTTCCTTCCGCTCTCGCACGTTTTCGGGCGGATGGTCGCCGTCGCCTGCATGCGTGCGCGAGTACAGCTCGGGCACGCGCCCAGCATCCAGACCGAGGAACTGCTCGCCGACCTCGCCGGGTTCCGGCCGACGTTCCTGCTCGGGATCCCCTACGTGCTGGAGAAGGTCTACAACACCGGCCGTGCCACCGCCGAGAAGATGGGCCGCGCCTCCTCCTACGACCGGGCCGCGCGTATCGCCCGCCGGTACGGAGAGGCCGTCGAGGAGGAGGAGCACGGGCGCGGCGGCGGCCCCGGCAGGGGACTGAAGGTGGCACGCGGCCTGTACGACCTGCTGGTCTACCGCCGCATACGTGCCGCACTCGGCGGCAGGTGCCGCTACGTCATCAGCGGCGGGTCACCGCTCGGCTCGCGGCTCGCCGCCTTCTACGAGGGCGCCGGGATCTCCGTCTTCGAAGGTTACGGACTGACCGAGACCACCGGTGCCTCCACCTGCACACCGCCGCTCAAGCCGCGGCTGGGCACGGTCGGCTGGCCTGTGCCGGGCACCGCCGTGCGCATCGCGGACGACGGCGAGGTGCTGCTCAAGGGCCCGCACGTCTTCGGCGGCTACTGGGACCAGCACCGTCAGGTCGCCGTGCCGGACGCCGACGACGACGGGTGGCTCGCGACGGGCGACATCGGGACCCTCGACGAAGACGGCTATCTCACGATCACCGGCCGGAAGAAGGACCTCATCATCACCTCCGGCGGCAAGAACATCGCCCCGGCCCCGCTGGAGGACTGGCTGCGCGCCCACCCCCTGGTCAGCCAGTGCCTGGTGATCGGCGACAACCGCCCGTACATCACGGCACTGATCACACTGGAGCCGGACGGGCTCGCGCACTGGCAGCAGATGCACAAGAAGCAGGACCTCACTCCTCAACAGCTCGTCGAGGACGACGACTTGCGGTACAACCTGCAGCAGGCCGTCGACGAGACCAACAGGATGGTTTCGCGCGCCGAGTCGATCCGCCGGTTCGCGATACTGCCGCAGGACTTCACCGAGGGGGGCGGCCATCTGACGCCTTCGCTGAAGCTGCGGCGGGCGGCGATCGTACGGGACTTCGAGATCGAGATCGCGGCGCTGTACGAGGACTGACCGCGCAACGGCTGGCCCGTCCCGTCCGGATCAGCCGGACCACCGGGCTGACCAGCGCAACGCCCCGGGCCCCTGCGAGGGGTGCCCGGGGCGTGCGCTGCCGCTGGTGCGGGACGGCACCGGCGGCGCGGGCCCGGCCGGGTACCCCCGTTATGCGAACTGGCCGGGCTGGTAGTCGCCGGCGGGCTGCTGGACGATGACGTTCCCGCGGTTGAAGGCGTTGATGAGGGAGATGGTGCACACCAGGGCGGCGAGCTGCTCCTCGTCGTAGTGCTTGGCGGCATTCGCCCAGGCCTCGTCCGTGACACCGCCGGCCGCGTCGGCGATGCGGGTGCCCTGCTCCGCCAGCTCCAGGGCGGCGCGCTCGGCGTCGGTGAACACCGTGGCCTCGCGCCAGGCCGCGACCAGGTTGAGGCGGGCCGAGGTCTCCCCGGCGTGCGCCGCGTCCTTGGTGTGCATGTCGGTGCAGAAGCCGCAGCCGTTGATCTGACTGGCGCGGAGCTTCACCAGTTCCTGTGTCGCGGCCGGCAGCGCCGAATCCACGAGCACCTTGTTCGCAGAGACGATGTGCTTCGTGAAACCGGCTGCGACCGAACTGGTGAAGAGGTTCAAGCGAGCATCCATCGTGCACTCCTGTGTGCCGTCGTCGGTGGTTACACCTCCCTGACGGAACAGCCCGGCGAGATGTGACAGGGCCGGATGTGACGCGCGTCTCGGTTGTCGCGCCGCGGCAGGTGCGACCTGCGACGACGTTCGGGACCGCTGCTGAGATGTCACGCCGTCCCGGGCAGGGCGGGATTCGACGGACAGGCGCTAGGGTGCGGCGATGACTTCCGCATCCGGCACGGGCACCGGCGACGCCCAAGAGCCCTTGCCCCGCAGCGAGTTCGCCTTTCCGGGCCCGCTGCGGGAGCGGCTCGTGGCGGCGATCCTGGACGGTACGAAGACGGCGACGACAAGCCTGCTGCGCGAATACGAGCACGAGGGTGAGGGATTGCCCGTGCCCGGCGTCCGTACGGCGGTGGTCGACTCGGCGGACGTGGCGGTTGCGGTCATCGAGACCACCGAGGTGCGGATCGTGCCGCTGTCGGAGGTGGACGACGCACACGCACGCGACGAGGGCGAGGGCCACGAGACGGCCGCAGCCTGGCGTACGGCCCACGAGACGTACTGGCACAGCGGCCGAATGCGCAGCGCGCTGGGAGACTCGGCCTTCACCGTGGACGATGCGACGCCGGTGGTGCTGGAACGCTTCCGGCTCGTCGACGACCTGCGGCCCGGCTGAAGTGCGGAGTCCGGACCTGCGGCCCCGCTGACGCCGCCGAGGCGTACGGCAGCGGGGCCGGGAGCTGCGGCGGTCAGCTGCCGCAGTTGCCCTGAGTGGGCTCGTCCTTGAAGCGGTCGGAGAGCCAGTTCATCGCGGGGACCGAAGCCAGGATGGCCGTGCCCGCGTGGGGAGCCAGGGGATAGCTCTTCCACTGCACGGTGTTCCCCTGCGCGCACCAGTCCGCGCGCAGCTTCTGCCCCACCTCGTGCGGGATGATCTCGTCGGCCTCACCGTGGTAGACGTACACCGGGTGACCAGGTGCTTTGGTGCCGAGGAGGTCTTCCCTGAGCCGCTGCTGCCAGTCCGGCTCCTGGTTGGGGTCGCTCACAGTGACGTCTTCGATGGACTTGTTCGCGCCCGCCTCGGAGGACTCGGCCAGGCAGCCGTCCCGCATGATGCCGGCGATCCGCTTGCCCTCGTCGTTGAGGTACTTGTCCAGGGCGAGTTCCGGATGGGCCGCGTCGTGCCCGATGGCCGACATCAGCACGAGCCCCGCTTCCGCGTCGCCGTTGTTGTAGTCCGCGACCTTCGGCAGATCGGCCGGAACACCGCCGCTCGCAGTGCCCTTGACCTTCAGCTCCGGAGCGTACGAACCACTCAGCTCGGCTGCCCAGCCGCTGGCCTGGCCGCCCTGCGAGTAGCCCATGATGCCGACGGGTGATTCCAGCGTGACGCCCTTCTCCTGCGCCTCGGGCAGTCGCTGGGCGGCACGCGCGGCGTCCAGTACGGCGGTGCCCGCCGCGCGGCCGACGGTGTAGGTGTGCGTGCCGGGCGTGCCGAGGCCTTCGTAGTCCGTGACGGCCACGGCCCAGCCGCGCAGCAGTGCGCCCTCGATCAGCGCGGCCTCATTGGCCGTCCCCTTGGGGAAGTTGGCGGACGGTGCGCACTGGTCGCCGATGCCGACGGTGCCGACGGCGTAGGTGACGAGAGGGCGCGGCCCGTCGTGTTCGCCCAAGGGCACGAGGACGGTGCCGGAGACGGTGTTCGCCTCTCCGCGTGCGTTGGTCGAGGCGTACTGGACCTTCCAGGCGTGCGTGGGGGTGGGCACGCCGAACACTTTGAACTCTGTGGGTTCGGAACTGATGACGTCACCGGGCTGCGCCTGGGCGGCGGACCGCTCTGCGGGGGCCTGTGCGGGCGTCTCTGCGGGCGTCGCGGCAGATGCCGGGGCAGCTGCGACGACACCCGGCGCACACAAAGCGGCCACCGCCAGCGCGGTGACCGCTTTGCCTCGGATGCTTCCTCTACTGAGTGCACCGGTTGTGCCGGTGTCTCTCCGGCGGATGGGCGACTGCATGGGGGGACTCCCAACGATCGGAATTGCTGGGCTCGTTGGAAGGAACGTACTGACTAGTCAGTACTACCGCCAGAGTTCGCGCACGGCCCTCTTCAGAAGGGCCGGTCGCCCGCGATGGCGACGCGCTCGGCGACGCGGCGGTGCGGGGCGTAGTCGTCGACCGCGTAGTGCTGGGTGGCGCGGTTGTCCCAGAAGGCGATGTCGCCGGCCTGCCACTGGAAGCGCACCTGGTACTCCGGCACGTGTGCCTGCCTGACGAGGTAGCTCAGCAGCCGGTCGCTCTCCTCACGGTCCATGCCCACGATGCGGGTGGTGAAGGAGGTGTTGACGAAGAGCATGCGCCGGCCGGACTCCGGGTGGGTGCGCACCACCGGGTGCTCGACGGGCGGGAACTCCTCCTGCACGGGGATCAGCTTCTCCGGGCCGTAGAAGCGCGTGAAGCCGGGGATGAAGTCGTGCACGGCCGTCGCGCCGTCGATGCGTGCCTTCACCGTGTCGGGAAGGTTGTCGTACGCGGCGGCCATGTCGGCCCACATGGTGTCCCCGCCGGACGGCGGCACCTCGTGAAGCTGGAGTACGGCGCCCAGCGCGGGGCGTTCACGGAAGGTGACGTCCGTGTGCCACACGTTCTCGAACGTCGGTGTGCCGCTGCCGCCCTTGTCGAAGCGCACGACCTCGTCGGAGGAACCGCGGGCCAGCAGCGGATTGGTCTCCAGCTCGCCCCAGTGGGCGGCGAAGTCGCGCTGCTGCTGGGAGGTGATGCCCTGGCCGCGGAAGAAGAGCACCTTCCACTCCAGCAGAGCCCTGTTCAACTCCTCGCGAAGAGCGGGCTCCAGGGGCTGTGACAGGTCGACGCCGCGGATCTCCGCGCCGATGACGCGGCCTCGGGGTACGAGCTCGAAGCGCTCGTACGGACGCTCCTGCGTGCCCTCGGGCAGACGGCGCAGGGTGCGGCGGCCCTCGTACATGCCGTCCGCGGGGACGCGTGCGTCGCGCAGGACAGGTGTGGTGACAGGTGTGTCCGGGGTGATGGCAGTCATGATGATCCTTCGAGGTGAGCGAGCGGTCTGGGAGTCCGGGGCGCGTGACGCGACGCGCTATCGACCGGACCGCTCACACCCGCGCCGCCACGGGACACAGAAGTGTCCGAGGGCGGCGGGCGAGTGCTGGATCACGACTGCATTGTGCGTGCGGGCGCCGGGCAGCGTCAACGCGTGACCGCCATGTGAACAGGCCCGGGAGCAGGCCCGCGAACAGGCCCGGCCCCGGGACAGGCCCGTGCCCGCGCGCTCTACGCCTTGGGCACGGGGCCGATCGAACGGCCCGCCCACTCGGGCGGCTCATGCACCAGGGACGCGAAACGCTCACGTACGGACTCGGGGAAGGGAGCGGCGCGGCCCGCCTCCTGGTCGACGTGGATCATGAGGAGCTCGGTCGTGGCGACGGGGTCCTCCTTCCTGCCGGCGTACATCTCCAGCACAAGGCGGACCTTCTTGGCATCGACGCCCAACACCCCGGTACGGACGGTGAGTTCGGTGCCCTCCGAGACCTCACGGAGATAGCGCACATGTGCCTCGGCCGTGTAGAGGGAGCAGCCGCTCTGCTCGCGGTACTGCGGCCCCATTCCCGTCCCGATCATCATCTCGTCCGTGGTGTGCCCGAAGACGAGGACGTAGAACGCCTCGTTCATATGCCCGTTGTAGTCGATCCACTCCGGGCGCACGGTCGCCGGGTGGTCCGCTATCTGCTCGCTGCTCACGGGTGCTCTCCCTCGACGGTCCCGGCTTCTGCGGCGTGCGGCTGCGAACCACCCCGGGGCAGACGCCCCGTTGCCCGCAGCACATTGATGACTCCCTGGTCCCGCTCCGCGACGAGCTGCGCGATGGAGCGGCCACCCGCGGCCTCGTCACAGCCCTCGACCATCGCATCGCGCAGCGAAGTGTCCAGCTCGGGTGCGTCGAGGCGCGTCCAGGGTGACTTCAAGGACGGCCCGAAGTGGTCGAGCATGTGGGCCATGCCGCCCTCTCCGCCGGCGAGAGCGAAGGTGAGGCAGGGGCCCATGAACGCCCAGCGCAGTCCCGGGCCTTCGGTGATCGAGTCGTCGATCTCCCGTACGGTCGCCTCGCCGTTGGCGACCATGTGGAGGGCTTCGCGCCACAGCGCTTCCTGCAGGCGGTTGGCGATGAAGCCGGGCAGTTCGCGGTTCATGGTGATGACGGACTTGCCCGCCACCTCGTAGAAGCGCGACGCCCAGGCGACCGCGGCGGGGTCCGTCAGCTCGCCGCCCGCGACCTCGACGAGCGGGATGAGATACGGCGGGTTGAAGGGGTGGCCGACGAGCAGACGGCTGGGGTCGGCTGCTCCGCCCTGTCCGTCCTGTCCGCGCTGCATGTCGGTCATCGGATAGCCGGAGGTGGAGGAGGCGATGACGACACCGGCGGGAGCGGCGGCGTCGATCTGCGCCAGCAGCGAGCGCTTGAGCTCCAGCTTCTCCGGAGCGCTCTCCTGTACGAACTGGGCGTCGGCGACGGCCTCTTCGAGGGTGGGCAGGACGGTCAGCCGGTCGGGCGAGGCCGATTCGTGCAGGCCGAGCTGTTCGAGGGCGGGCCAGGCCGCGTCGACGAGGCGGCGGAGTTTCTGTGCGGCGTCGGGGGCCGGGTCCCAGGCGGTGACGTCGTAGCCACGGGCGAGGAAGTGCGCCACCCAGCCGCCGCCGATCACCCCGGCGCCGACGCAGGCGACGCGGCGTACGGCCTCGGGCGGGCAGGGAGCGGGGGACTGGCCGGGGGAGGGTGCGGCGGTCATGCTGGTGGTGTCCTCACGGGTTGCTGCTGGGGGACTGCGGCCTGCGGCTTACGGGCCGGCGGGGCTGCGGAGCCGGGTGCTGCTCGTACCGGAACGGTCAGCGGCGGGGCTTGAGCCCCAGGCGCTCACGTGCCTGGTCCGGTGTGGCGACCTGGGCGCCCAGCAGCTCGGTGATGTGCGCGGCCCGCTCGACCAGTTGTCCGTTGGTCGCCTTGACGCCCTTGCTGAGGTAGAGGTTGTCCTCCAGCCCGACCCGCACGTTGCCGCCCAGCAGGATCGACTGGGCGACCCAGGGCATCTGCATCCGTCCGAGCGCGAAGCTGGCCCACTGCGCGCCCTCGGGCAGGAAGTCGACCATCGACTTCAGCACGCCCGGCTCGGCCGGAGCGCCCCACGGAATTCCCATGCACAGCTGGAAGATGGTGGGTTCGTCCAGCAGGCCCTCCTCCAGCAGCTGCTTGGCGAACCACAGCTGTCCGGTGTCGAAGATCTCCAACTCCGGCCGTACGCCCAGCTCCTGAATGCGCTTGGCACCAGCGCGCAGCATGTCGGGGGTGGAGATGTAGAGGTTGCTGCCACCGCCGAAGTTGAGCGAGCCGCAGTCCAGGGTGCAGATGTCGGGGAGCAGGTCCTCGACGTGCGGCAGCCGTTCGATGCCGCTCACGAGATCCGTGCCCGGCAGGTGCGTGAGCGGCTCGTCGGGGTCGATGACGAGGTCGCCGCCCATGCCGGCGGTGAGGTTGATGACCACGTCGGTGCCGGTTTCCTTGATCCGCTCCACGACCTCGCGGTAGAGGCGGGGATCGCGGGAGGGGGCACCGCTCTCGGGGTCGCGTACGTGGATGTGCACGACGGCGGCGCCTTCCCCGGCGGCCTCGACCGCGGAGCGGGCGATCTGTTCCGGGGTGACGGGGACGTGCGGGCTCCTGCCGACGGTGTCGCCGGCTCCGGTGAGGGCGCAGGTGATGATGACGGAGTTGTTCATGGGCATGGCGGTTCCTCCGCTCGTACGGAATCCGGTTCGGGGTGGAAGCGGGACTTCTTGCAGGGTGCGGACAAGTGGGTTTCGACGTGGGCGAGCAGAGCGGTGCGCATGTCCTCGGCGTCCATGCCGCCCGTCCTGCTCCGGGTGTCGCTCCCGTCGGGCGGCACAGCGGCGAGTACCTGCGCCGCCAGTCCGTCGATCAGGGCGGTGAGCTGCAGTGCGCTGAACTCGGGGTCGACGTCGCGGAAGACGCCCTGCAGGCTGCCGCGCCGGATGACGTCGGCGACGGTCGTACGCCACTGCCGGTAGTAGTCGACGTGCAGCCGGCCGATGGCCGTGGACCGGGCGGCCTCCGCCCACAGGTCGAGCCAGACCAGCCACTGCCGCCGCTGCTGCGTGGTGCGCGGTGTCTGCAGTTCGATCAGCTGACGGAGTTCGCCGGCCGCGTCGCCCGCCTCGGCGGTACGGGCGGCACGGCGCGCGGTGTCCTCGTCCATGCACCAGCGCACGGCGGCTTCGAGGAGCTCGGCGCGGCCGGGGAAGTGGTAGTGGATGGCTGCGGTGCTCGTCGCGCAGGCTTCGGCGATGTCGGAGACGCGTACGGCGTGGAAGCCGTACTCGGCGATGAGCCGCACCGTTTCGCGCACGATCTGCAAGGGGCGTCCGCCTTCGGGCGCCCCGTTCGCACGCGCGGTGACGGCACGGGCGGACGAGACCGGCGGGGCCGTGTACGCGCCGTCGGAGGCCGCCGCTGCTGCCGCGCCGGAGCCCAGCAGCCAGGCGGCGTCGACGCTGCCCGCGTCGGCGATACGGGCGAGTTCGGCGACGGTGAAGCGCCGGCTGCCGCCGAGCGAACGGGAGAGCTTCGAGGGGTCCATGACGATCCGCCGCGCGAACTCCCGCTGGCTGCAGCCGACTTCGCCGAGCACCTGCCGTACGCGTACGGCCACGTCGCCGGCGGAGTCGGCAACACGGTTTCCGGGCTCCTCTTCCATGGAACGGCACGGTACGTATGTGTTGAGGAAAACGCAATATCGAAGAGCGAATAGCGCTCCTCACCTTGGTGATGTGGTGCTGACTGGCGCATCAGTCAGCACCGCAACGCCAGCAACTCCCACTGACGCGTCATCACTTCGGGCACGGATCGGTGTACAACCCCCACGGGGGTTCGCCCGTCTCTTCTTGTGGATCAGCGGTATCCGCTGACCCGGTTCGACCGACCATCGACCGAGCACGACAAAACGACCATGACTGGGGGAACAGTGATGCGTTCGAAGAGTGCCGCTCTGGCTGCCGCCGTTGCAGCCATCGCGGGAACAGGCCTGATCGCGACCGCGGGAACGGCTTCGGCGTCGACCACCGGGACGGCCACGCCGGCCGCCGCCCAAAGTGCCGCACCCGAGGCTGCCTACAACGGAGCCTGCGGCTCCGGATACCGGGTGGTGAACTCGGCGGGAATCGCCGACCTGGGCACCGTCTTCCTTACGTACAACTCCTCGACCGGGAAGAACTGCGTCGTCACCGTGAGGAACCAGACGGGTGACCCGATCTACATGTCGGCGTCCGTGCGGGTGCTGATCGACGGCGAGGAGACGGTCCCCGTGGTCGAGGAGGGCGAGTTCAAGTCGTACGCGGGCCCCGTGTTCGTCGACGAGGGCGCGGGCCACTGCATCGAGTGGAGCGGCGTGATCGGCGAGGAGGAGTACTTCAACCCCGGCTCGAACTGCGGCACGCTCAAGTAAGGGCACCACAAGCACCACGAGCAGCATTCGGGCCGCATGACCGGCGGGTCATGCGACTGTGAATGTGAAGGCGTCAGGGGTGGTCGGCCAGGGGGAACGGTCAACCGCCCCTGACTGCCGCGGTGCCGGCGGCCCCGCTCTTCCGCACATCCCAGGTTTGCAGCGCCGTGTTGAAGACCTGGTTCTGCTGGTCCCAGAGCCTGTCCCGCGCCTCGAAGTAGATGGTGTACTCCGTGCCGTCGGGCGCGATGTAGGCCTGGTCCACGGCGTGGACCACCTCGCCCGCCTCGTTGGTCCACTTGAACTCCCAGAGGGCGCCGGGCTGCCCCTCGAAGGTGTTCTGTTCGAGGCGGATCCGCTGATAGCTCGGGTCGTTGCCGCTCAGCTGCTGCTCCGTCTCCGTGAAGCTGATGAAGGAGGCCTTCGGAGCGTTGGGGGTGCCGCCGATGCGGAGGACTTCCTGTCCGGTCGGGGGCACGTAGTCGACATGAGTAGCGCTGAGCGCCCTGCGCTGCCACCCGTCCATGACGCCGACGCTGAAGCCCATCTCGTCGACCACACGGCGGAACCCGGCTGGAATCCCGCCGGGAGCCGGCTTCTCGGACGGGGCCGCCTTCGGAGGGGCGGGCGCCTTGGTCTTGGTGGGAGCGGGCGCGGCCAGCGGCTTGTTGGACGGCTTGTCCGAGGAGGGTGACTCCGAGGGCGTGGGGGCCAGCGATATCGCCGGGCCGGGGACCTCGTCCTGAGCTATCCGCTCCTCGGGCGGGGAGTCGTCCAGGTCGCCACCGTCGAGGAGGAGGCCCGTCGACGCCCCCGCGCCGACGACGAGAAGCACGATCCCCGTGGCCATCCACATCCACGGGCGGCTGGGCCGGAAACTCAGCCAGAGTGCGGGCACTCCGGCGCCGGGTTCGGGCACGCTGACGGGATCCGAGAGGCGATAGAGATCACGGCCACACCCCTTGCAGGAGTCGGCCGTCTCGGGCGATCTGGTGCCGCAGTGCGGGCATGTGGTCGGCATGCGCAGACTCCAGAGCAGTGTTTTGAGTGTTCCCCACCATCCGCTTACGCAGGTGCACGCACGGACACTACTGCTGAGACGGCCGCAACGACCCTCCGAGGCGCGTGACTTAGCACTACTCGACAAACTGCCGGGCGCCAACTTCCCTACATACCCAGTGATTCACGACGAAGCGGTGCAGTGGGGGCAGGGCCTCGCGGGGACCACGCAGCGGCAGCGGGCGGCTGCCGGTTTCTGGTCAACCGCCCGCTGCGCCGGGTGCGTTCACCCGCCCGCTCCCGCCCGCTCCCGCCCGTTACCGTCCGCTCGTGGAAGCGGAAGCCGGGATCGCCGTCCCCGGTGCCGTCTTCTTCTCCAAGGCACCGCCCGTGGGTACGCCGCCCCGCTCCTCGGGGAGCCTGAGGAAGAACGTCAGCACCAGCGCCACGAGATACAGGCCCATGAAGACGAGCGTCACGCCGCCGGCGCCTGCCAGCGGGAAGAAGAGGCTCGCGAGTGCGGGGCCCACGAAAGCGGCGCCGCCCGCACCGAGATTGAGCAGCGCCATCGCGCCGCCCTTGTTCTCCGGGGCCATCGAGGGGATGAGCGCGGAGATGGGGACGAAGCCCGCGAGCGTCGCGCCGTAGAACATGCCCGCCAGCACGGCGACCCAGTAGTAGTCCGGGCCCAGGTAGGTGGGGACGAAGTAGAGGACGGTGACGCTGACCGCACAGCCGAAGGCCCCGAACGCCGCGATCGTCGTACGCCAGCCGATCCTGTCGGAGAGGGCGCCGAAGATGAGGTTGAAGAAGATGTTGGTGCCGTAGATGACGGCCAGCAGCTGAAGCCACTTGTCGGTGCCGAAGCCGACGTCGTCGGAGAAGATGCGCGGCAGGTAGACCAGCATGCCGAATTGCGGCGCGGTGTTGATGATCCGCACCAGGCAGCCGATGAGGACCCGCGGATGCGTCCGGACGATGGAGATGCTGTTGAGCAGCGACTCTCCGGCGGTGACTTCGGGTGGGGCGAGCCGGTCGCCACCGGCCCGCCGGCGG
>DATMEI010000057.1:0-6781 GCA_035556995.1 Streptomyces sp. | reverse complement strand
TGCCGGTCAGCCGCTCCACTCCCCCGGCGGCGTAGTCGAGAAGGTCGCGCGCGTTGCCGGCCTCCCAGCGGGCGTTGCCGACAGGGTGGCCCGCTTCCCGCACCTCCAACTGGGCCAGCTCTTCGAGGTGTTCGTCCACTGTCACGGCGAACCGGCGCAGCAGCCGGGCACGTTCGCCCGGGGCGAGCGCGGCCCAGGTGCGCTGCGCGGAGGCAGCCCGCCGGACGGCGGCGTCGGCGTCGGCCGGTGTGGCGGCGTCGACGGTGGTGATCAGTTCTTCGGTCGCGGGGTTGAGGACCGGGAGTTCGTGCTTTTGGTGCTCGTCCTGCAAAGTCGCGTCCTTACATCCGTTCGAAGGAGCGGAAGCGCTCCCAGTCCGTGACGGCCGTGTCGTAGGCCTGCTGCTCCACGCGCGCCATGTTGAGGTAGTGCGCCACGACCTCGGGGCCGAACGCCTCGCGCGCGATGGTGCTCTGCTCCCACAGCTCGGCGGACTGCCGCAGAGTGGTGGGTACGTGCTCCGCGTCGCCGTTGTAGGCGTTGCCGGTGCACGCCTCCTGGAGCTCCAGCTTCTCGTCGACGCCGTGCAGCCCGGCGGCGATCATCCCGGCCACGGCGAGGTACGGGTTGACGTCGCCGCCCGGCACGCGGTTCTCCAGCCTGTGGCCGTGTCCGTGACCGACGATGCGCAGCGCGCAGGTGCGGTTGTCGGGGCCCCAGGCGACAGCTGTGGGCGCGAAGGAGCCCGGCTGGAACCGCTTGTAGGAGTTGATGTTCGGGGCGTAGAGCAGGGTGAACTCGCGCAGCGCCGCAAGCTGTCCGGCAAGGAAGTGCCGCATCGTGCCGGACATGCCGTGAGGGCCGGATTCGTCGGCGAAGACCGGGGAGCCGTTCTCGTCACGCAGCGAGAGGTGGATATGGGCGGAATTCCCCTCGCGCTCGTCGTACTTGGCCATGAAGGTGAGCGCCTGTCCGGCCTGAGCGGCGATCTCCTTGGCGCCGGTCTTGTAGACGACGTGCTGGTCGCAGGTGATGAGCGCCTCGTCGTAGCGGAAGGCGATCTCATGCTGGCCGAGGTTGCACTCGCCCTTCGCGGACTCCACCCGCATTCCCGCCACGCCCATTTCGTTGCGGATGCGGCGCAGCAGCGGCTCGACCCTGGCGGTGCCGAGGATCGAGTAGTCGACGTTGTACTGGTTCGCCGGGGTGAGGCCCCGGTAGGCGCTGTCCCAGGCCTGCTCGAAGGAGTCCTGGAAGATCATGAACTCCAGCTCGGTGCCGATGTACGCGCTCCAGCCGCGCTCGGCGAGACGGTCGAGCTGACGGCGCAGGATCTGCCGTGGAGAGGCGACGACCGGAGAGCCGTCGTGCCAGGCGAGGTCCGCGGTGATCATGGCCGTACCCGGGTTCCAGGGGACCAGACGCAGCGTGCTGGTGTCGCAGATCATGGCGAAGTCGCCGTAACCGCGTTCCCACGAGGACATCGTGAAGCCGTCGACGGTGTTCAGATCCACGTCGACGGCGAGAAGGTAGTTGCAGCCCTCGGTGCCGTGCTCCAGGACCTCGTCGAGGAAATGACGGGCTGCGAACCGCTTTCCCTGCAGGCGTCCTTGCATGTCGGTGAAGGCCAGGGCGACGGTGTCGATCTCCTCCCTGTCGACGAGCACTCGGAGCTCGTCCACAGAGAGTGGGGGTTTGCGTTCTGCCACGTCCGGCCTCCTGTCGTTGCACGGAAAGTCATAAGGTAGTCCGGAAGACCATTGGTTCGGAAGGGGTTCCGATGAGGGAGAGCCGTTGAGAGCCGGAAACGGCCGCGGGCAGGAGGCGCCACAGGGGCGGGCGGAAACCGACCCCCTGGCCGCCGTACTGCGGCCCGTGCGCGCCGGGAACGGTTTCGAGGAGGCGCTGGAGCAGATACTCCAGATCGTCCGTCTCGGCCTTGTGCCGGACGGTGAGCGGCTCCCCGCCGAGCGTGAACTCGCCGAGCGCCTGGGCATCAGCCGGGTGACGCTGCGCGAGGTCCTCAGGGTGCTCACCGAGCAGGGCCTGGTCGTCAGCCGCCGCGGGCGGTACGGCGGCACCTTCGTACGGCATCCCCAGCCGCCCGAAGAGGGCACGGACTCACCGGAGGAGCTGCGGAGGCTGGTGGCCGGTGCGGCCGATGACGTGGACGTGCTGGACACCCTGCGCTTCCGCGAGGTCCTGGAGGCCGGCGCGGCCGAACTGTGCGCGTCCCGCGGCCTGTCGGAGGCCGAGGCCACGCGGCTGCGCGCAGCCCTGGACGCCACCCGCGACGCGGCACTCCCCGACTACCGGCGCAGCGACACCCTCTTCCACCTCACCCTCGTCGAACTGGCACTCTCGCCCTCGCTGACGGCTCAGTACGCGGCCGTACGGGCAAAGCTCAACGACCTGCTGGGACGGATACCGCTGCTCGTACGCAACCTCGAGCACGCACAGCAGCAGCACGCCGCACTGGTGGACGCGGTCCTCGCCGGTGATGCGGAGCTGGCCCGCGCGGTCACCCGCGAGCACTGCGCGGGGACGGCCGCACTGCTGCGCGGCTTCCTGGCGTGACCCGGGCGCTGCCTGCGGGAACTGCACGGCACAGGGGGGCCGTCGGAGAGAAGGCGTAACCCCGAAGTAATGTGCAGGGGGTTGCGCTGTGGTCGGCCCGAGGGCAAAGGTATGTTCCCACACCAATGCCGTAGGCAGGAGCGGTCATGGCCGAAGGAATCAAACCCTCGCACTCGTCCACCGAAGGCGGCCAGGAAAGCGCCGAGTCGTACCTCGAGAAGCGCTCGCTCCGGCGAGGCAGCGCCGGCTGGCTTCTGCTGACGGGTCTCGGTGTCGCGTACGTCGTCTCCGGCGACTACGCGGGCTGGAACTTCGGCCTCGCGGAAGGCGGCTTCGGCGGCCTGGCGATAGCAACCGTGCTGATGGGCACGATGTACACCTGCCTGGTCTTCTCACTCGCGGAGCTGTCCTCGATCCTGCCCACCGCGGGCGGCGGTTACGGCTTCGCGCGCCGTGCCCTGGGCACCTGGGGCGGCTTCCTGACCGGTACGGCCATCCTCATCGAGTACATCCTCGCCCCGGCGGCCATCGCCGTCTTCATCGGCGGATACGTCGAATCGCTCGGCCTGTTCGGCGTCGAGGCGGGCTGGCCCGTCTATCTCGTCTGCTTCGCCATCTTCATCGGCATCCACATGTGGGGCGTCGGCGAGGCACTGCGCTTCAGCTTCGTGGTCACCGGCATCGCGGTCGCCGCCCTGCTGATCTTCTGCATCGGGGCCTTCACACACTTCGACGCCGGCTCGCTCAACGACGTCGCCGTCGACAGCTCGTCATTCGGTTCCAGCTCGTGGCTGCCGCTGGGCGTGCTGGGCATCTGGGCGGCCTTCCCGTTCGGCATGTGGTTCTTCCTCGGAGTCGAGGGCGTACCGCTGGCGGCAGAGGAGACACGCGACCCCGTCAGGTCGATGCCCAAGGCGCTGGCGTGGTCGATCGGCATCCTGGTGCTGCTCGCCCTGCTGACCTTGCTGCCCGCGGCGGGAGCCGCGGGTTCGGACGCCATCAAGGACGCCGACAACCCGCTCGTCGCAGCGCTGGAGGCGGCGTCCGGCGGCGACCCGACGACGCTTAGCAGGATCGTCAACTACGCGGGTCTGGCCGGCCTGGTGGCCTCCTTCTTCTCCCTCATCTACGCCGGCTCGCGACAGCTCTTCGCGCTCTCCCGCGCCGGCTACCTGCCCCGCTTCCTGTCCCTGACCAGCCGCCGCAAGGCTCCCTACCTGGGGCTGCTGGTGCCGGGTGCGATCGGCTTCTCGCTGGCGGCGTACACGGGCGACGGCGCGCGGATGCTGAACATCGCCGTCTTCGGCGCTGCCATCAGCTACGTCCTGATGTCCCTCTCGCACATCGTGCTGCGGCGCCGGGAGCCCGAACTGCCCCGTCCGTACCGCACTCCGGGCGGGCTGCTGACCTCGTCGGTGGCCTTCGTGCTGGCGTGCTCCGCGGTCGTGGCGACCTTCCTGGTGGACCCGACGGCGGCGGGCATCGCCCTCATCCTGTACGTCGTGGCCGTCGCCTACTTCGCCTTCTACAGCAGGCACCACCTGGTGGCAGCGGCCCCCGAGGAGGAGTTCGCGGCGCTCGCCGCCGCCGAGGCGGAGCTGGACCGGGACGCGGACGGCGGGGACAGCGAGACTCCCGCCACGCAGGCACGTCCGTAAGCTGGGCGGACGTCGACAGGACCGTACGCCGTCATCCGCCGCCGGAGGCATCCGCCATGCACACGCCGCTGATCGGCATCAGCACCTATCTGGAGAACGACGTCCGCTGGGGCGTGTGGCAGCACCGCGCCGCGGTGCTGCCCGCCGGATACCACCGTCTCGTGCAGCGCGCGGGCGGAAGCCCGGTGCTGCTGCCTCCGGACGTGCCGGAGCGTGCCGAGGCGGTCGTGGCACGGCTTGACGGACTGGTCGTCTCCGGCGGCCCGGACGTGGAGCCGGTGCGGTACGGGGCCGTCCCCGAACCGGAATGCGGACCTGCCAGTCCGGAGCGGGACGCCTGGGAGCTCGCGCTCATCGAAGCGGCACTGACCCGGCGTGTGCCGCTGCTGGGCATCTGCCGGGGCATGCAGCTGCTCAACGTCGCGCTCGGCGGCACACTCGTCCAGCATCTGGAGGGACACCGCGGCGGGCCGGGCGAATTCGCGGAGCATCCGGTACGGCCGCTGGCCGGCACACGGCTCGCCCAGGTCCTGCCCGAACCGGTGTCCGTACCGACCTACCATCACCAGTCGCTGGGAGAGCTCGGCGACAAGCTGCTGCCCGGCGCGTACGCCGAGGACGGGACCGTCGAGGCGGTCGAACTGCCCGGCAGCGAGCACCCCTTCGTCCTCGCTGTGCAGTGGCATCCGGAGGAGGGCGAGGACACCCGGGTCATGCGTGCCCTGGTGGACGCGGCCCGCCGGCCCTCCCCTGCGGAGGAGCTGGCGCAGTCGGGGCCGTCGTCGCGGGGATGAGCGCGAGCAGGCGCCGCCCCGCCCGGACAGCCCTGTCAGCCGAGCGCCTTGCGAAGCTGCGCGGCCAGCGCCGCGGGTGCCTCGGTGAGTGACGGCCCGTACCAGGTGAGGAAGCGCCCGCTGACAAGGGCGGCGGGCAGCCCGGGAAACGCCTCCGGTCCGTCCTCGGCGGTGAAGAGGTAGGGCTCGTCGGGCAGTACGACGACGTCGGCGCGGCCGGGATCGCTCAACTCCCCCAGCGGGACCCGCGGGTAGCGCTCCGCATGGCGCGCGTGGACGTTGTGCACTCCGAGGTGGGCGAGCAGCGCGCCGGCGAAGGTGTCGCGGCCGAGCACCATCCAGGGTTTGCGCCACACCGGTACGACTGCGCGCACGTCGAACTCGGCGTGCACTTCGTGCCAGGCGGCTTCCGCCTCGCGGAGCCACTGCGGCCGGGCGAGCCCGCAGCCCTCGGTCAGCACCCTCTCCAGCTCGCTGAACGCCTGGGACAGCGTCCGTACTTCAGTGACCAGGACCTCGATGCCGGCGGCGCGCAGCGCGGCGAGATCGCTCGGGCGGTTCTCCTCCTCGTTGGCGATGACGAGGTCGGGGCGGAGTGCGGAGATCCGCTCCAGGTCGGGGTTCTTGGTGCCGCGTACCCGTGTCACGTCCAGCCCGTGCGGGTGGCTGCACCAGTCGGTCGCCCCGGCCAGCAGCTCGGGTGCGGTCACCGCGAGTGCTTCGGTGAGGGATGGGACGAGGGAGACGACGCGTCGCACGGTGCCGGTATTCGTGTGCGCCATACCGGCACCGTACGCCCCCCGTGCGGCTTCTCGGTGGCCGCTCCCCCGTACGGCGTCCCGCTCTCCCGGCGGTCGTCCTCCGGGTGGGCACGTCACGCGTGTTGGTGCGCGACGGCTGCCGGCGGTCCGGAAGCGCGTTCTTCGTACGGAGAAGAGACTAGGCGCGAGTCGGCCGATGAGGCAGCCCAATTTGCGCCACCCGCACTGGTGTTGGGTACGCAGGGAGCCGATGCGGGGCCACCGGTGGGGCCGATGCCGCCGTTACCGTCGGTTCGTGCAGCACGGGGATTCACGGCACGGGCGGCGAAGCACCGGCCGGGCGGCTCGCCGTGCAGCGTACGGGCCGTCTCCGTCAACGACTCGTCGGTAACGGTCACTTCAGGCCGCGGCACGGCCTCGGCGGACGCCCGGCCGCCGGCCACATCCGTTGCCGTCTCCGTCGCGTCTCCGTCGCCGTCGCGTGGTCCGCACCGTACGGTCCTCGTGGTCCGCGACGACGCCTCCGCTGCCTGCACCTCTTCTCCGGTCCTGTCGGTCCCGTACGGCATCATCGTGGCGTGACTACGACGACGGCACGACGCCTGATGCTCCTGGACACCTCGTCCCTCTACTTCCGTGCCTACTTCGGGGTGCCGGACACGGTCAGGGCGCCCGACGGCACCCCGGTCAACGCCGTGCGCGGGCTGCTCGACTTCATCGCCCGGCTGGTGAGCAACCGCCACCCGGATTCCCTGGTGGCATGCATGGACTTCGACTGGCGCCCGCAGTGGCGCGTCGACCTCATCCCCTCCTACAAGGCGCACCGCGTCGCCGAAGAGGTGTCCGGCGGCCCGGACACCGAGGAGACCCCGGACACCCTCAGCCCGCAGGTGCCCGTGATCGACGAGGTGCTCGACGCGATCGGCATCGCCCGTGTCGGCGCGGCCGGATTCGAGGCGGACGACGTCATCGGCACGCTCACGGCCCGCTC
>DATMEI010000056.1:0-4705 GCA_035556995.1 Streptomyces sp. | reverse complement strand
GCGAACTCGCCCGCGAGATGACCCTGAAAATGGGTGCCTTCGGCATTCACGTCGGCGGCGCCAAGGGCGGCATCGACTTCGACTCCGCGGACCCCCGAGCCGAAGAGGTGAGGGAGCGGTTCCTGCAAGCAGTCCGGCCGCTGCTCGAACGCTTCTGGGTGACTGCGGGTGACCTCGGCACGCAGCAGGAGCAGCTCGACCGGGCCTTTGAACGGGTCGGCATCGGCGAGAACTCGTTTCACGCCGCCGTGGTCCGCTCCACGGCCGAGGCCGATGTGCGTTCACGTATTCAGCAGGCGTTCGCCACACGAACTGAGGGCCTGAAGCTGTCCGAACTGGTTGGCGGTTTCGGCGTGGCGGAGGCCGCCTTGGCGGCCTTGGAGCACCGGCGCATTCCCGCTGCGACGGCCCGTGCGGTCGTGCAGGGATTCGGCGCGATGGGCGGATCCACGGCGCTCTACCTGGCGCGTGCCGGGGTGAAGATCGTCGGGATCACGGACGCCCAGGGCCTCATCCTCAACACGTCGCGGGGCCTCGACGTGGACCTCCTGCTGTCCGCTCGAAGCGCGGGCGGCGTCATCGACCGCTCCGTGCTGCGCGAAGACGACGTGGAACGCCCCGGTGACTCCTGGCTGAGCCAGGACGTCGACCTGCTGGTGCCGGCTGCCGTCTCCTACTCGATCACCGCGGACAACTGCGACCGGATCCGGGGCAAGCTCGTGGTGGAAGCGGCGAATGTGCCCACCACCCCCGAGGCCGAGCAGCGTCTGCTGGACCGGGGAGTCACGGTGGTGCCCGACTTCATCGCCAACACCGGTGCTGCCGCCGGAGCCTGGTGGGTCATCCTCGGCGAGGTGGTCAGTCCTGCCGGTGCGTGCACGCGGCTTTCCTCGCAGATCCGCCCGCTGGTCCGGGGCCTCATGAGCCGGGCCGACGAAACCGGGACATCGATGCGGACCGCGGGCGTGCGGTTCGCGAAGGAGAACTCGCAGCGGATGATCCGCGAGTACGGCGGAGCGGTGGCGTTCCGGGACCTGTTCCCCGAGACGCCGGAGGGGCAGCAGTTCACTGAGGGCGATGGAGAACCGGCAGCCGTATTCGCGGATTCTCCGGACACCGCCGAAGCCGTCACCCACCCGCCGAACGGTGCCTTCCCGGTTTCGGCTGATCTTGCCGATGCCTCCCTGGAGACCAGTCGGCAGCCTGCCGGTGTCTGCCCGGCGTACTGGCCGGGACCGGCCGACCCGGCCTCCGGCCAACCCTGAACCACCACACGCGAGCTGTGACGGCCCCCGCCCTGCAATCGGATGCCCCCGGTTGCAGGGCACGACAACGGGGTCAGCGAGTGCGCTGCCCAGGTTGCGCGGTCGCGGGCAGGTAGACGTGGTAGCCGCCGAAGCGGGTGGCGTCGGGGAGCCGCGCGGTTCTCCAACTGCTCGCGAAGGCGGGTGGTTTGTGGCCTGGAGGCACGATGACGGCTCCTGGTGCACGGCCGGCTGCCGCCCGTAGTCCGGACGGGGTGATGCTCGCGTCGGGACCGCCGGTCTGGCGGGACGCGCAGCGGGTGTAGAAGGAGAGCTGCACCGCGTACTCCCCGGAGAGCACACACGGCGGACGGACACCCAGGCGGTGCAGTTGGGCCGCTGCCTTCGTGAAGTCCTTCCGCGTCTTCTGGCTGCCTGCCACAGCGTGGTCCACGACCACGTACTGAACGGCGAGGTGACCCGCGAGCGCGAAGACGACGACAGCGGTGCCGGCCGTACGCAGCCGGCCCGCTTTGTCGGCGGCGATCCACCACAGGCACTCGGCGACGGGGAGGGCGAGCAGCGCGTAGCTGGGCAGGAGGAAGCGCGGTGCGGCGTAGTCGATCAGGAACAGGTAGGGCACGGCGACGACGGCTGCTGTCAGGGCGGGTACGACGGCGGTGGCACCGCGCCGGATCCGGGGCGCCGCCCGCACACCGATCACGGCCAGCAGCGGCAGGGCCAGCCACCACAGAGCGGTAGGGGGGTGCCGCCAGGGAATGTCGCAGGGACGGCACAGCGTGCGCCCGTTCTGGCTGCGGATCTGATCGTCCACGGCCATGTGCCATCCCATGCCGCCTTGGATCTCGCCGGCACGGTGCAGCCGCGCGGACAGGCCGCCATACCGTACGTGCGCCTCGATCACCCACTCCGCGGACCCCAGAGCGAAGCCGCCGGCGAGCAGGAGCAGCAGTACGGGGCGGCGCCATCGGCGTACGGCCAGGCTCACGGTGGCCAGTGCGAGAACGAGCCACAGCGCGTCGGGAGGACGCATGAGCGCCACGACCACGACGGAGACCAGCAGACCTCCCAGCGCGCGGCGGTCTGTACGGTCCCCGGCGGCGCGGACGAAGCAGCCGACGGCGGCGAGGACCCCGTAGGCGCTCCAGAGGTTGGGCATCACCAGAGGGCCGTAGAACAGGGTGATCCACAGGGTGGCGAACAGGCCGCCCGCCGTGGCCAGCACCCGAACCGGAAGCAGGCCCCGCCACACCCACAGGGAAGCGAAGAGGCCGGCACCGGAAAGCAGCGCGAGACAGACCCGCACGGCGGTGATGGAAGAGGTGAACGCCGCGACCGGCGCGGCCAGGAAGGATATTCCGCGGGCGCGCGGAGCACTGAAGAACGCGGCCGGCATCTCCCGGCTGACCTGGCTGAGGTAGACCGTCTCGTCCCAGCCCATGCCGGACCCCGGCACCACCAGGAACAGCTGGGCGAGTACGAACGCCACGCTGACGCCCGCCAGCCAGGGGAGCGGGCGGGCGCCGTACGTCGCCAGGCGGAGGGTGGATATCGAGGGTCGTGGCGCCAGGGCTTCCTGCATGGTGCGACCTCGCGGTGTCGAGCCGGGTGCCCCCTGCTGCCACGGTCCGCGTGAATGACGGCCCCACCAACTTGTGACGGCCGTTCGGGCGTTTTCGTGCACTGCCCGTGGCCCCGACCTCTGGACCTGGCCCTGGCACCCGGCCGCCTCGCGCGCGGTCGCACAGGCGAGCTGCCCGCACGGCCCTGAACGCTGTCAACGCTGTCAGGTCATTGCCCGTCGAGAGACCTGCACAGCTGCTGGTTCGGAGGCGTCGCGCAGGGGACGTGGCCGTGACTGCGCATGACGTGCTGCCCGCCTCCCGTGACCAGGTAGTCGAGGAAACCGGCGACGAGGGACCCGGCGGAGGGCTGTCCGTACGTGTAGGAGTACTCGATCTCCCGGTAGGGGTAGCCGCCCTTCTGGAGGCTCTCCGCCGTGCCGTCGTCCGCGGTGGCACCGGACGGGGCGCTGCGGCCGTCCAGTTTCAGCTTGTGCAGACCGGGGTGTCTCGAGGCGGCCCGCAGTTCCGTGTAGCCGATGGCACCGGGCACTTCGGCGACGGTTTTGAGTACTTCCTGCGTGCTGTCGAGTTCGCAGCGGACGACCTGCGCGTCCGGATCCTCTCGGGTGACGCAGTCGCGTGAGGAGTAGGCGGGTTCGCGGGTCTGCAGCACGCGTTGCTGGAAGACCTCGCGCGTTCCTGAGTCCGCGTCACGGCTCACGAGCCGGACGGGGAGGTCGGGCCCGCCCACGTCCTTCCAGTTGCGGATGCTCCCCTTGTAGATCTTCCGGACGTCGGAGAGCGAGAGATCGCGAACCTCCGCCTTGCCGTTGACCACAAGTGCGAAGACGGTGACGGCGACCCGGTTCCCGCTGAGCTTCGTGTAGCGGCCGGGCTTCGGCCCGTCCGACAGCGTGAGATGCGCCGGGGTCGTGTCCTTCGAGGCGCTGCCGGCCGCGTCGAGCGCCCGTATGCCTGCACCGCTCCCGCGGGCCTCGACGGTGATCTGCGCTTTCGGACACTCCTTCTCGTACGCACGGGCTGCGCTCTTCAGCGTGGGAGCGAAGGCCGTGGAACCGGTGACGGTCAACTCGCCCCGTGCGCAGCCCAGCGGGACGGGTGTGCGGTCTCCCAGGGTCAGCAGGAGCGGTTCCAGGATGAGGAGAAGTGCGAGGAAGGTGACGAGTCCCAGCACCCGGTTGCTGGGTCTCGGCTGCTTGCGGTTGCGTTTGACGGCGCCGTCCTTCAGCCCGCCGCTCACGGTGACCTGGCGGCCGACTCCCGAGCCGGTGAGCAGCACCAGCAGCTTGAAGTGCTCGCCCTTGTTCAGCGGCACCTTGGGGACCGAGATCACGTTGGCCTCGTGCCGCAGGCCCGAGTACGCGGTGAAGTGCGACATCAGGTGGCTGTGGCTCGGTTCGGTGACGGCCACGCCGGTCACCGTCCGGTCGGTGAACGAGACGGTCAGGCCGGTGAGTTCACGCGAGGTGTAGTCATCGCCGGAGATGCCGCGCAGTCCGTCGTTCTCGATGCGCAGCAGGACCAACGACGCATCCGACATCTCCGGTGCCTCCCCGAACAGCCCCAGCCGCACGTCGGGTTGGCCGTTCTGGGCGTCGCCGCCGATGAGGGTGTCCATCTGGACGCGGTAGCCGATGCGTTTCAGCCCGGGTATGAGCCGCTCGTAGGCCAGGACTCCCACGGTCGCCAGGAGGCCGAGCACTGCCAGCAGATTCTCGGGGCTCAGCAAGTCCATGGACGCCTCGCACGTTTGATCGCGTTGTGTGGTCAAGCATGCGAGGCCGGAGCCGGTGCCGGGGCGCATTGCCGGCTCCGTCGACTGATGTTCGCCGCATGTTCAGCAGACTTCCGGAC
>DATMEI010000055.1:0-2944 GCA_035556995.1 Streptomyces sp. | reverse complement strand
GTCCCCGTACATGAAGCCGAACTGCTCGGCGTCCAGCACCAGTCCAGCCAGTCTGGTGACCGAGCCCGTTCTGCTGACGACCTTGTACGGACTGCGCGCCGGCCATCTCGCGCAGCATCCTGTCGACCTGCCCCATCTGCTTTCCTTCCCCCTGGCGCGAACGTTGGCGGAAGCCAATGTCGCGGCTCTGACAGCCTTCGGGCGGGGCCGATGCGGCTGCCCGGGGTGCCCAGTGGCCTGTGCCCGTCCCAACTGCGGCCGTGCGCCAGTCAGGTGACGATGAACCACGGCGGAATTTCGCCGCCGCCTCGTGGGCTGATCCCCGTATGACATCGAGCAAGCATTCCGGACGCTTCGGCCGGATCGGCATCTGGAACACCGCGCTGGGGTCGACCCAGCCGTCCCGGCGCACGGAGATCAGTGAAGCGGCAGCGGAGCTGGACGAGTTGGGGTACGGCGCGATCTGGGTCGGCGGCAGCCCCGGACTCGACCAGATCGAACCCGTACTGGCCTCCACCTCCCGCATCACCGTGGGCACCAGCATCCTCAGCATCTGGCAGCACACGGCGGCCGACGTCGCCGCCGGGCACGCCGCACTGAACGCCGCGCACGGAGACCGCTTCGTGCTGGGCATGGGTGTCAGCCACGCCGAGGCGGCCACCGATCCGGCCACCGAAGAAGAGCTGCGCCGACGTCCGTACTCCGCGATGCGTGCGTACCTCGACGAGCTGGACGCCGCGCCCCGGCCCGTACCGTCGACGCAGCGCGCACTGGCCGCGCTCGGCCCGAAGATGCTGCGGCTGGCACGGGACCGGGCCCTGGGCGCACTGCCCTACCTGGTGACGGTGGAGCACACCGCGCAGGCCCGCGCGATCATGGGTCCCGACGCGCTTCTCGCCCCCGAACTCAAGGTCGTACTCGACACCGACGTGGAACGCGCCCGTACCACCGCACGCGGTTATCTGGAGCGCTACCTCGCCTTGGCCAACTACCGCAACAGCTGGCTGCGTATGGGCTTCACCGAGGACGACCTGGCCGGCGGCGGCAGCAACCGGCTGCTGGACGCGGTCTACGCACTCGGCGACACCGACGCCGTACGGTCCCGGGTCGACGCTTTCTTCGATGCCGGGGCGGACCATGTGGCACTGCAGGTGGTCACCGAAGACACCTTCAATGCCTTGCCGCTCCCGCAGTGGCGCACTCTGGCCGGGGCTCTGCTGCCCGGCAGCGGTACACGGGCGTGACCGATGCCGACAGGTGCGGTCCGAGGTCAACCTGACCGGTGCGGGCAGGTTGACCCCGGACCGCGATCCGGCTGACGCTTCCGGTGTGCGCGACAGACGGGTTCCGAAGGAAGCAAGGCGGGCTCCGCGAGTGTGGGGAGCACGGGAGGACGAGATCCGGAGGGCCTACCCGTGCGACGGCCTGCTGAGCGGCCCACGGGAACAGTGGTTCCGCGCCGTAACGGTCGCCGCGGACCGGCCCACCGTCTTCCGCTGGCTCTGCCAGCTCAAAGTCGCTCCCTACAGCTACGACCTGCTGGACAACTCCGGGCGCCGAAGCCCCCGCCGGCTCACACCCGGCGCCGAGCACCTGGAGGCAGGGCAGCGGGTGATGACCATCTTCCAGCTCGTGGACTTCGCAGTGGACGAGCACATGACCCTCGAGTTGGACGACACCAGGGGGCTCCGCCTCTTCGGAGACTTCGCGGTCACCTACGCGGTGACCGAAGAGGAGCCGGGCACCACCAGGCTCCTGGCGAAGCTGGTCGTGGGCGGCGAGGAGGGAATGCTCGGACGGCTGCGTCGGCCCTTGATGGCCTGGGGTGACCTCTTCATGATGCGCCGGCAGCTGCTCACGCTGCGGAAGCTGGCGGAGCGATGCCCCAGCCCGGGGCCGGTCGGTTGAGTACGAATACTCATGTCCGGGGCCGCTGCCTTCGGAAGAGTGCGGCGCTGTGAGGGTCTCGTCGGCCCTCGGCGCGCCGTAACAAGCGATGCCCGACTGCAGCCCACTCCGGGACGGCCCAGATGTCCTCGCCCACCTCGTCCACCTCGTCCACCTCCGGCTCATCCGGCTCGTCCGGCTCGTCCGGCTCGTCCGGCTCGTCCACAACACCCCGCGTCCGTTTCTCCCTGCCGACCGCCCTGGTGGTCACGGTCACGGCCGCGCTGATCGTGTCGGGCATACGGCCCTACGACCGCGCCACCTGGCTGATGGAGACCTTCTGGGTCGTCATCGGCGTCCCGCTCGCCGTGCTGGTCTGGCGCCGCTTCCCCCTGACCGGACTGCTGTGCGGTCTGCTCGCGGCCCACGCTCTGATCCTCATCCTCGGCGGCCACTACACGTACGCGCGCACACCGGTCGGCGAGTGGCTGCAGAACGGACTCGCTCTGGCGCGCAACCCGTACGACCGGATCGGCCACTTCGTCCAGGGTTTCGTGCCTGCGATCCTTTGGAGGGAGATCCTGGTCCGGCGCTCGCCGCTGCGCGGCAGCCGCTGGCTGAGCCCGCTGGCCGTCTGCGGCTGCCTGGCCTTCAGCGCCTTCTTCGAGTTGATCGAATGGTGGGCTGCTCTGATCGGAGGCTCGGGCGCGGACGACTTCCTCGCCACCCAGGGCGACGTCTGGGACACCCAGTGGGACATGTTCCTCGCCCTCGCCGGCGCAGTCTCGGCGCTCGTCCTCCTCAGCCGGCTGCACGACCGGCAGCTCTCCGCCCTCGAGGTTCCACGTCCGCTGACAGGCAGCTGACACCCGGCTGAGGGGACAGCCTGGTGTCAACTGAAGGGCCTTGCCAGGGGGTTTGAGTCAGGAGGACTTCACGGTGATGTCACCGTTGCTGGTGACGACGGTCAGCCGGTGGTCGCCGGAAGGATCGTTCTCCACGCCGATTTCCCTGCTTCCGTTGCCGGACTTGGCAGCGACCTGGTAACTGCCCGCGG
>DATMEI010000054.1:0-9430 GCA_035556995.1 Streptomyces sp. | reverse complement strand
GATCCGCTGCTGCCCGAGGTGACCTGGTCCTGGCTGACGGGTGCGCTGGAGGCGCGCTCGGCGACGTACGGAGATCCGAGCGGCACGGTGACCCGCTCCGGTTCGTCCTACTTCGGCGGCCTGGAAGAGCGCCCGCCGCAGACCGAGTTGGAGATCCGCGCCAGCTGGACACCGCGGCCCGACGACCCCGCGGCGCCCGACGCGCTGCCCGACATGGCTGCCCATCTCACCGCGTGGGCGGAGCTGCTGTGCCAGTGCGCGGGGCTGCCGCCGGAGCAGGAGGACGGGGCCTCCGTCGTCACCCTGCCGAAGCGTCGCGGGCCTCAGCCGCTGTGAACCACCCCGCGGCCCCGCACCAGGTCGAGCGACTGTCCGATTTGGGGAAATAACGGTCACCAATTGGTGATCATTCCCTAAAGCGAGGCCCCCGACCTGCCGAAGGAGTCTATGACCCTTCCACACGGAACACCCCGGATCACGCCGCACGGTCACCGGAATCGTTCCGTCCGCAGCCAGCCCTCGGAGGCCCGGTGTCTGTTCTTCTTGAGCACCCCACAAGCCTGGTCGCCTACCGCCCGAACAAACCGACCGCCATGGTCGTCGTGGCAGACCCCCGAGTCCGTTCCACCGTGACCCGACATCTCTGGGCTCTCGGCGTACGGGACGTCATCGAGGCGTCGTCGATCGCGGAGGCACGTCCCCGAGTCGGCAATCCACGCGACATCTGCGTTGCCGACGTCCACCTCCCGGACGGTTCGGGCCTCAGCCTGCTGTCCGAGACCCGAGCCGCGGGCTGGCCTAACGGCCTGGCCCTCTCCGCCGCCGACGACATCGGCGCCGTACGCAACGCCCTCGCGGGCGGCGTCAAGGGCTACGTCGTGACCGGCACCCGCAACAACCTCGGCGCCATGCCGACACGGCACGGCGCCGCCCCCATCGGTGCCGCCGCCGCGCGTATGCACCGCCGCCCCGGCGGCGGCCCCGGAGGCCCGGGCCACCCGGGCGGGCAGCGCGAACTGTCCGGACGTGAGGTCGAGGTGCTGCGGCTGGTTGCGGAGGGCCAGTCCAACAAGGCGATCGGCGTCTCGATGGGCCTCTCGGCCCTGACGGTCAAGTCCCATCTGGCCCGTATCGCCCGCAAGTTGGGCACCGGCGACCGCGCCGGCATGGTCGCGGTGGCGCTCCGTACGGGCATCATCCACTAATCGCAGAGCGCTCCGAGGCGCCCGCCGACGGCACGGTCCGTCGGCGGGCGCCTTTGCTGTGCGCGGCGTGCGGCGATTCCAGTGGTACGAGCAATGATCTGCCCGGACATTCGGACAACCACCCACCGCTCGCAGATACTCTTGACCGGTGACCGACGCCCAAGAGACCGCATCAGCAAACGCAGCTCAGGCCCCGCCCGAGGATTCAGACCCCGGCCCTGCGCCGGTCCCTCTCCTGGAGCCGCGCGAGGGCGTTCCGCCGGTGACTGCGGACGAGGCGGGACTGGCCGAGGTCATCGCTGCGTTCTCCGAGGGCTCGGGTCCCGTCGCCGTCGACGCCGAGCGGGCGTCCGGCTACAGGTACGGGCAGCGGGCGTACCTCGTACAGCTGCGCCGCGAGGGCGCGGGCAGTGCGCTGATCGACCCCGTCGGCTGCCCCGATCTCTCGGGCCTGGGGGACGTGCTGGCAGACACCGAGTGGGTCCTGCACGCCGCGACCCAGGACCTGCCGTGTCTGCGTGAGATAGGCATGGTGCCGCAGCGGCTGTTCGACACCGAACTCGCCGGACGCCTGGCCGGTCACGCCCGTGTGGGGCTGGGCGCGATGGTCGAGAACGTCCTCGGCTACGCCCTGGAGAAGGGCCACTCCGCCGTCGACTGGTCGACCCGTCCTCTGCCTGAGCCGTGGCTGCACTACGCCGCGCTGGACGTCGAGCTCCTGGTCGACCTGCGGGACGCGCTGGAGGAGGACCTGGAGCGGCAGGGCAAGCTCGCGTGGGCCCGCCAGGAATTCGAGGCCATCGCGACGGCGCCGCCCGCGCCGCCCCGCAAGGACCCGTGGCGGCGTACGTCCGGCATGCACAAGGTGCGACGCCGCCGGCAGATGGCGGTCGTGCGTGAGCTGTGGACGGCCCGCGACAAGATCGCGCAGAAGCGCGACGTCTCTCCCGGCAAGGTGCTCACCGACTCGGCGATCGTCGAGGCAGCGCTCGCGATGCCCTCGGACGCCCGTGCTCTCTCGGCCCTGCCGGGCTATGGACACCGGATGGGGCGCAAACAGCTCGACCAGTGGCAGACGGCCGTGGACCGGGCGAAGGCACTGGCGGAGTCCGCCCTTCCGCAGCAGAGCCAGGCGACGAACGGGCCGCCACCGCCCCGGTCCTGGGCGGACAAGGACCCGGCTGCCGCTGCCCGGCTCGCTGCCGCACGCGCCGGGGTGACCGCCCGCGCGGAGGAGCTGCACCTGCCGCAGGAGAATCTGCTGACGCCGGACACGGTGCGACGACTGTGCTGGCAGCCGCCACCCGTGCATTCGGAGGCGGAGGTCGTCTCGGCGCTGCGCGCGCTGGGTGCCAGGGAGTGGCAGATCGAGCAGACCGCGGCGCTGCTGACGGACGCGCTGACGACGCCCGCTCCGCCCGAATAGTCCGGGCACGGGCCGCCTGCGGTGTGACGTGTACCCCTCGCCGGAGTCCGGCCTTGCTCCTCAGTTACCCATGGGTAGCATGGCTTGTGGGAAGCGCGCCGTCCGGCGTATCTGTACCGCACCTGGAGGAGAGCCAAAGTGCCTCGTACCGCTAGGGACGTCGTCTTCGTCGACGGCGTCCGTACACCGTTCGGCAAGGCGGGCCCCAAGGGCATCTATCACGAGACCCGGGCCGACGACCTGGTCGTGAAGTGCATCCGTGAACTGCTGCGCCGTAACCCGGACCTGCCTCCGGAGCGCATCGACGAGGTGGCGCTCGCCGCCACCACCCAGATCGGCGACCAGGGCCTGACCCTGGGACGTACCGCCGGCATCCTGGCCGGGCTGCCGAACACCGTGCCCGGCTACTCCATCGACCGCATGTGCGCGGGTGCGATGACGGCGGTGACCAGCACCGCCGGTTCCATCTCCTTCGGCGCCTACGACGTCGTCGTTGCCGGCGGCGTCGAGCACATGGGGCGCCACCCGATGGGCGAGGGTGTCGATCCCAACCCGCGCTTCGTCTCGGAGAAGCTGGTCGACCAGTCCGCTCTGTTCATGGGCATGACCGCGGAGAACCTCCACGACCGCTTCCCCCACCTGACCAAGCAGCGCGCCGACGAGTTCGCGGTACGCAGCCAGGAGAAGGCCGCCAAGGCGTACGCCAACGGCAAGATCCAGCAGGACCTGGTGCCGGTCTCCGTCCGGCGCACCAACGAGGAGGCCGGGGAGACCGGCTGGGGCCTGGCCACGCAGGACGAGCCGATGCGCCCGGGGACGACGCTGGAGAGCCTCGCGAGCCTCAAGACGCCCTTCCGCGCGCACGGACGCGTCACTCCGGGCAACGCCGCGGGACTCAACGACGGTGCGACGGCCTCGCTGATCGCCGCTGAGGACTTCGCACAGGACATGGGCCTGCCGGTGAAGATGCGGCTGGTCAGCTACGCCTTCGCCGGTGTCGAGCCCGAGGTGATGGGCGTCGGGCCCGTCCCGTCCACGGAGAAGGCCCTGGCCAAGGCCGGGCTGGGGATCGACGACATCGGTCTCTTCGAGATCAACGAGGCGTTCGCCGTGCAGGTGCTGGCCCTGCTGGACCACTACGGCATCGCCGACGACGACCCGCGCGTCAACCAGTACGGCGGCGCGATCGCCTACGGGCACCCGCTGGCCTCCTCCGGTGTGCGTCTGATGACGCAGCTGGCCCGCCAGTTCGAGGAGCAGCCGCACGTGCGCTACGGGCTGACGAGCATGTGCGTCGGCTTCGGCATGGGCGGAACGGTCATCTGGGAGAACCCGGCCTGGAGCGGAGCGACTAATCGAAACAAGCACGAGGGGGCAGGCAAATGAGCACCAACACCGCCGAGTTGCTGAAGGGCGCAGCCGAGCTGTTCCCCGACGAGGTCGTCACACAGGCGCACGTACGTCACCTCGATCTCCCGGGTGGGGCGGGCCGGTTCGCGCTGATCACCCTGGACAACGGGTTCGATCACACCAAGCCGACCACGTTCGGGCCGGCTTCGCTGGCCAACCTGGACGCCGCGATCGACAAGGTCGAGAAGGACGCGAAGGAGGGCGAGATCGTCGGCGCCGGCATCACCGGCAAGCCGTTCATCTTCGCCGTCGGCGCCGACCTGAAGGGCGTCGAGCTGCTCAAGGAGCACAAGGACGCGCTCGCCATCGGGCAGGGCGGGCACGCCGTGTTCCGGCGGCTGGCCGACGTGGGCGTGCCGACCTTCGCGTACTACAACGGTGCCGCGATGGGCGGCGGCGTCGAGGTCGGGCTGCACTGCACGTACCGCACCGTCTCGCAGGCCGTGCCGGCGTTCGGGCTGCCCGAGGTCTTCCTCGGTCTGGTGCCCGGCTGGGGCGGCTGTGCGCTGCTGCCGAACCTCATCGGCGCCGACCGTGCGGTCTCGGTCATCATCGAGAACTCCCTCAACCAGAACAAGCAGCTCAAGGGCCCGCAGGTCCACGAACTGGGCATCGCCGACGCCCTGTTCGAGGGTGCGGACTTCCTGGAGCAGTCGCTTCACTGGACGGCGTCGGTACTCAAGGGCGAACTCGAGGTCGTACGGCCCGAGATCGACCGTGACGAGGCGTGGGACCAGGCCGTGGCACGCGGCCAGCAGATCGCCGACAGCAAGGTGCACGGGGCGGCACCCGCCGCGTACCGCGCGCTCGACATCATCGCCGGCGCCAAGAGCGGCGACCTGCGCGCGGGATTCGAGGCCGAGGACAAGGCGCTGGCCGACCTGATCATGGGCGGCGAACTGCGCAGCGGCATCTACTCGTTCAACCTGGTGCAGAAGCGCGCCAAGCGCCCCGCGGGTGCGCCGGACAAGTCCCTCGCCCGTCCGGTCACCAAGGTCGGTGTCGTGGGCGCCGGTCTCATGGCTTCGCAGCTGGCGATGCTCTTCGCCCGCCGTCTGGAGGTGCCGGTCGTGCTGACCGACATCGACCAGGAGCGGGTCGACAAGGGCGTGGGCTACGTCCACGAGGAGATCGACAAGCTGCTGCTCAAGGGCCGGGTCAACCAGGACAAGGCCAACCGGCTGAAGGCCCTGGTGACGGGTTCGCTGGACAAGGCGACGGCGTTCGCGGACGCGGACTTCGTCATCGAGGCCGTCTTCGAGGAGATGTCCCTCAAGCAGAAGATCTTCGCGGAGGTCGAGGCGGTCGTGCCGGAGCACGCCATCCTCGCCACCAACACCTCCTCGCTCTCCATCACGGAGATGGCCTCCCAGCTCAAGCACCCCGAGCGGGTCGTCGGCTTCCACTTCTTCAACCCCGTCGCGATCCTGCCGCTGCTGGAGATCGTGCGGGCGGAGCGTACGGACGACGCCTCGCTGGCGACCGCCTTCTCGGTGGCCAAGTCGCTGAAGAAGACCGCGGTGCTGGTCAAGGACGCGCCCGCGTTCGTCGTGAACCGGGTGCTGACCCGCTTCCTGGGCGAGGTGCTGCGCTCCATCGACGAGGGCACGCCGGTCGAGGTCGCCGACAGGGCGCTCGCGCCGCTGGGGCTGCCGATGTCGCCGATCGTGCTGCTGGAACTCGTCGGCCCTGCCGTCGCCCACCACGTCTCGGAGACCCTGAACGCCGCCTTCCCGGACCGCTTCGGCGTCTCGGAGAACCTCGGCCGCGTCGTCAAGGCGGGCAAGCGCAACCTGTACGTTCACGACTCGGGCAAGCCGGAGCTGGACCCGGAGGTCGCGGCCCTCTTCCAGACCGGTGACACGGTGCTCAGCGAAGAGCAGGTCCGCGACCGTGCGCTGGACGCCATCGCGCAGGAGGTCCGCCTCATGCTCGACGAGGGTGTGGTCGCCGAGGCGCAGGACATCGACCTGTGCCTGATCACCGGTGCGGGCTGGCCCTTCCACCTGGGCGGGATCACCCCGTACCTGGACCGTGAGGGTGTCAGTGAGCGGGCCGCCGGGCGCCGCTTCCTGGAGCCGGGCGTCGCGAGCGTCCCGGCGTAACCGCCCCAGCCGGAGCATTTACGACGGCGCCCGTCCGCAACAGGCTTGCGGGCGGGCGCCGTCGGCGTGTTCTGGGGGGCCGGGGGCCTCAGCCTGAACGGACGTACAGCACCGCTCCGTTCACCGTGTCCACGCGCTCGTAGTGACGGCTCAGAAAGACGCGCAGCGTCGGGGTGTGCTCCACGCCGTAGGGCTTGCCACGGGAGTCGTCGACGACCACCGCGGGCGGGTGACGGTCCAACTCGCCGCGGAAGTACGGCCATGCGCCCTCCATCGCGTACTTCTCCCCCACCCGTACGCCGCCACGGCCGCCGCTGAAGTTGGTGAGGAAGCCCGCGGTGAGATAGCGGGAGGCGGGGGGACGGTCGGCGAGCCAGTAGCCCTCCGGGTGCATGCCCCACAGCAGCACACGGTCGGTGGGTGCGGTGCGCGCACGGATCTCGGCGGCCAGGCGCTGCTGATGGCCGAGTTCGCCACGTGGGGCGAGCAGGGCCCAGACCAGGAAGCCGGTGGTGACCAGGGCGTTCGCCGCGAGCAGGGCGATCACGGTGCGCGTACTCAGGTGTTGCAGCGCAGCCGCAGCCAACAGGGCCAGTGCGGGGGTGAGTTGGAGGAAATAGTGGCCGAAGAACTGGAAGCCCACAGTGACCGCCGCTGCTGAGGCCGCCAGCCACACCCACACGTCCGCTGTCTGCGTCAGCGGGCGCCGGGAGCGCAGTACGTACAGGAGCGCCAGGACCGGTGCTGTGCAACCCAGGGCCAGCAGACCGAAGTTGGCAAGGGCCCGCCCGAGTGCGTGACCGAGGGCACCGTCTGCCGAGACGTAACTGCTGGAGCCCGTCGCCATCCAGTACACGAAGCGCCCGGGGCCGTACGCGAGTGCGGCGGCCAGGACGGGAAGCGCTGTCGCGCCCAGCAGCCGCACAGCAGACCACCAGCCGCCACGTGACTGCCACAGAAGCCACAGCACGGGTACCAGCACGGCGCCGCCCGTCTGCTTGGTGAGCAGCGCACCGGCGACGCCCAGGCCCGCGCAGGCCCAACGGCCGCGGTCCGCGCACCACATGGCGAGAACTGTCCACGGCAGCATGAAGACTTCGAAGGTCGCGGCCTGGGTGTCCTCGGGGACCAGGCCGACGGAGGCGAGGACGTAGCAGATGCCCGCGATCCATCCCGCGCGGTCGCCCCAGCGACGGCGGGCCAGCGACGCCAGCAGCACCGCACCGGCCAGCACTGCCACGGCGGCGGCCACCTTCAACGGCCACAGGGACCCGTCACCGAAGAGCGCGAACGCGCCCCGGTAGAGCCAGGGCAGAAGCGGCGGCTTGCGGTCCACCACGCTGTCGTAGAGAACCCCGCCGGCCGCCAGCTGCCGTGCCTGGGTGGCGAGGAAGCCCTCGTCCGGGTTCCACAGCGGACGCGTGAACGACGGCAGACGGGTCGCCGCGGTCAGCAGCGCCAGCGCGGGCAGCAGCAGCCGCCAGAAGCGTGCTGTGCTGGTACGGGAGGGCGGCATGCGCTCAAAGTTAGCGAGCCCCGGCACCGGGATACGCCGCGGGGCCTGCCGGGCGCCCTCTGTTCAGGTTCCCCGGCAGGCCCCGCCCGCCTGTCGCGTAAGTCAGCCGCGTGCGTCAGTCGCCGGCTCAGTCGCGTGCCGCCTCCGCGGCCTCCGCCTCGAAGCGGCCGTCGAGCTTGGCGACGAGTCCCGTCACCTGCCGCGCGATGTCCGGTGCGGTGAGCCCGATCTCCGCCATGACCTCACCGCGAGAACCGTGGTCCAGGAAGCGCTCCGGGATGCCGAAGTCGCGCAGCGGGACGTCCACGCCCGCGTCGCGCAGCGCCTGCGCCACGGCCGAACCGACGCCGCCCGCACGGCTGTTGTCCTCGACGGTGACCACGACACGGTGCTGCTCGGCCAGCGGTGCCAGCTCCTCGTCGACGGGCTTGACCCAGCGCGGGTCGACCACGGTGGTCGAAATGCCTTGCTTGTCCAGCAGATCGGCGATCTCCAGGCACATCGGGGCGAGCGCACCGACGGAGACCAGCAGTACGTCGGGGCGCTGTGCGTCCGCCGGCCTGCGCAGCACGTCCATCTTGCCGACCCGTCCGACGGCCGCGACGGCCGGACCGACCGCGCCCTTGGAGTAGCGCACCACCGTGGGGGCGTCGTCCACCTCGACGGCTTCGCGCAGCTGCGCCCGTACCTGCTCGGCGTCGCGAGGTGCGGCCAGCCGCAGACCGGGCACGCACTGCAGGATCGACATGTCCCACATGCCGTTGTGCGAGGCGCCGTCCGAGCCGGTGACGCCGGCACGGTCAAGGACGAACGTCACTCCGCACTTGTGCAGGGCCACGTCCATCAGCAGCTGGTCGAAGGCACGGTTGAGGAAGGTGGCGTAGACGGCGAAGACGGGGTGCAGTCCGCCGGTGGCCAGACCCGCGGCGGATACCGCGGCGTGCTGCTCGGCGATGCCCACGTCGTAGACCCGCTCGGGGAACTCCTCGGCGAAGCCGTGCAGTCCGACCGGACGCATCATCGCCGCCGTGATGGCGACGATGTCCTCGCGCTCACGGCCGAGCTTGACCATCTCCTCGCCGAAGACCGAGGTCCAGTCGGCGCCCGAGGACTTCACGGGGAGGCCGGTGTCGGGGTGGATGACGGGGACGGCGTGGAACTGGTCCGCCTCGTCCTCCAGGGCGGGCTGGTAGCCGCGGCCCTTCTCGGTGAGGCAGTGCACCAGCACGGGGCCGCCGAAGCGCTTGGCGCGCTGGAGGGCCGACTCGACGGCGCCGAGGTCGTGGCCGTCGATGGGGCCGACGTACTTCAGGCCCAGGTCCTCGAACATGCCCTGCGGGGCGATGAAGTCCTTCAGGCCCTTCTTCGCGCCGTGGAGGGTCTCGTACAGCGGCTTGCCCACGACGGGGGTGCGGTTGAGAACTTCCTTGCCGCGGGCGAGGAAGCGCTCGTAGCCGTCGGTGGTACGGAGCGTCGCGAGGTGGTTGGCGAGACCGCCGATGGTCGGTGCGTAGCTGCGCTCGTTGTCGTTGACGACGATGACGAGCGGACGGTCCTTCGCGGCGGCGATGTTGTTGAGCGCTTCCCAGGCCATGCCGCCGGTCAGCGCGCCGTCACCGATGACGGCGACCACATGGTCGTCCTTCTGCCGCACCTCGTTGGCCTTGGCGAGGCCGTCCGCCCAGCCCAGGACCGTGGAGGCGTGGCTGTTCTCGATCACGTCGTGCTCGGACTCCGCCCGTGAGGGGTAGCCGGAAAGGCCGCCCTT
>DATMEI010000053.1:0-2865 GCA_035556995.1 Streptomyces sp. | reverse complement strand
CTGTGAGGAGAAGGCTGTGCGTACCGTCTCCGCGTTCTCAGGCCGGGCTGTCCGTCCGGTCGTCCATCGTCCGTCGGGCCCTGCCTACTTCCCGCGTGGCCCCAGATGCACCGTGCGGGGCTGTGAACGGTCGCCGTAGGGGCGTCGCGGCCCCGCCGGCGGCTGCGGACTGACAGGGGCCCGTTCCGTACGCAGAGGATGCTGACGCCCCGCTGCGTGATGCAGCCTGGCCGCCCCGACACCCGTCCCGGACGAGGACGACGCGGGCGCGAGACCGCCGATGACCGCTGTCTCGCCATGCGCTGCCTCCTCCTGCGCCGTCATCTCCTCGGAGGTGAGACCCCTGCCGGAAGGCAGCAGCGGCTGCCGCGTGACGGGCGAGAGGGGAGAGGGAGCCAGACCCGGGATCCTCGTGGTGCTCCTGCGGTCCCGCCAGGCGAGGACGTGAGCCTCAGCCCTGGCGAGGGCCGGCTCCGCCCAGGGAAGCGCGAGCAGAATCAGCAGTCCCGCCGCCCAGCCCAGCAGCACGTCGCTCACCCAGTGCGTGCCGAGGTAGGCGGTCGTCGCGCCGACTCCCAGAGCGAAGAAGGCGCCGACCACGGAGAGCACCCGGCGGGCGCGGGGAGTGGTGGCGAGATAGGCCAGAATGCCCCAGGTCACAACGGCGTTGGCCGTGTGTCCCGATGGGAATATGTCGCCGCCGGCGAAGAGTTCGGGCGATCCGACGGACGTCGCATAGTGCGGACCGAGCCTGCCCAGTCCGATTTTCACGGCGCCGACAGTGACGTTGAGGGCCAGCAGCGCGGTGCCGAGCACCATCAGCGGGCGGAGTGTCCGCTGCCGCCAGGAGCGCCAGCCGAGCCAGGCCGCCACCAGCACGGCCGTGGGGCCACGTTGGCCCAGCACGACGAAGTAGTCCAAGAACGCGTGCACTTCCGGCCACTGCTTGTAGGGCCGGAAGAGCATGAGCTGCCAGTCGAGCCGTACCAGATCCGTTCGAAACAGTACGGCTATGACAATCACCGCGTAGAGCCCAGAAGTCGTGCCGAACAACAGCTTGCGTGTTCGGCTCATCCGCGGGACATCGCGGTTGCTCGGTCGCTCGGGCTCCTGTTCCAGCCGGGCGAGTAGTCGGTCGGTACGCACCCAATCGACGTTACAACGGCTGTGAGAGATGCCCGCACACGTCAGGGCGTTCGTGATGACGATGTGATGTGGAGTGCGTCTCACCGAGGTCTTTGTGCGGGTGAATTCCCGCAGCTTATGCGGCGTTTAGGTCTCGCAATGCGGCTGCCGTCACCGAGCAGCCGGTGCGTCAGCTTCTGAATTCCTGTTCACCGCTGGTTGTCGGGGAATTCCGCCGCACTTTTCCAAGCTGGTTTCCCTGCCGCGCAAGCCAGTTGAGGCTCCCACGTGCGGCCGTGGGTGTGCACCCGGGTGCCGGCCGGCCCCGGGGGCCTGCGGTGCGGCCGTGAGATGCGCCACGCGGTCGCCTGACAGACTCGCGTACCCTGACGGCCACTCGTCCTACTGCTCCGGGCCCGACGACGTCCGTTTCCGCTTCGGCGGTCACGCCGCCAGCCGTCACCCGGCGCTCCCCACCGCACAGAGGGCGAGCGCGAGAGGAGGTGTGCAGATGTCCGGGACGACCACAGCCGGAGCCGAAGAGGCAGCGGCGGACGCCCCCGTGCAGAGGGCGGGCCGCCCTGCCTCCACAGCCGCGTCAGGCGTGAACCGGTGGACCGTACTCGTCGTCCTCTGCGCGAGCCTGCTGCTCGTCGCCATCGACGCCACCGTTCTGCATGTGGCAGTGCCTGCCGTCTCCGGGGAACTGCGGCCCGGCTCGGTCGAGCTGCTGTGGATCGTGGACGCCTATCCGCTCGTCTGCGCCTCTCTGCTGATCCTCTTCGGCACACTCGGCGACCGGGTCGGACGGCGGCGTGTACTGCTCTTCGGCTACGCCCTCTTCGCGGTCGCCTCCGCCCTGGCCGCCTACGCAGAGACACCCGGCATACTCATAGCGGCACGGGCCCTGCTCGGAGTCGGCGGCGCGATGATCATGCCCGCGACGCTGTCGATACTGCGCCAGGTCTTCCCCGACCGGCGCGAGCGGGCGCTGGCCATCGGCATCTGGAGCGCGGTCGCAGCGGTCGGCGCCGCCGTGGGACCACTCGTCGGCGGAGTGCTGCTGGAGCACTTCTGGTGGGGCTCCGTCTTCCTCATCAATCTCCCGCTGATGGCCGCGAGCCTTCCCATCGGCCGCTGGCTGCTCCCCGAGTCCACAGGCAGCCGCGAAGGGCCCTGGGACGTGCTGGGTGCGGCAATGGCCGCGGGCGGTCTCTTCGGACTGATCCTCGGCGTCAAGGAGGCGGGGGGCGGCAACCCGCTCTCGCCCGGTGCCGTGGTGCCGCTCCTCGCGGGCGGCGTGCTCATCGCGCTCTTCGTACGGCGGCAGCGGCGCCGCACGTACCCCCTCATCGACGTACGCACTGTCGCCCGTCGTGCCTTCGGCACCGCTGTGGGCTGCATCGTGCTGACCGTGCTGGCGCTCGTGGGTCTGGCGCTGATCGCCGCGCAGTACCTCCAGCTGGTGCTCGGACTCTCCCCCCTGGAGACCGGGCTGCGGCTGCTGCCGCTCTCCATCGCGGCCATCGCCGCGGGGCTCACAGGTTCACGCCTGCTGCGGCTGCTGGGCCCCCGCATCATGGTCGGCCTGGGCTTCGTGGTCACCACCGTCGCCGTGCTCATGCTCACCGGAGTCAGCCAGGAGGACCAGCCCGCGCTGCTCATCGGCGGGTTCGTGCTGCTGGGCTTCGGCCTGGAGACCACGCTCTTCGGCTGTTACGAATCCATGCTCAACGAGGC
>DATMEI010000052.1:0-7897 GCA_035556995.1 Streptomyces sp. | reverse complement strand
GAAGATCGACGTCGACGCACGCGGCGAGATCCTCGAGCTGAAGGACACCGTCAACACGATGGTCCACCAGCTCCGGGCCTTCTCCGACGAGGTCACCCGCGTCTCCCGCGAGGTCGGCACCGAGGGCAACCTCGGCGGCCGGGCGCAGGTGCACGGCGTCTCCGGCGTCTGGAAGGACCTCACGGACAACGTCAACTTCATGGCCACGAACCTGACTTCACAGGTACGCAACATCGCCCAGGTCGCGACCGCGGTCGCGAACGGCGACCTGTCGAAGAAGATCGACGTCGACGCCCGCGGCGAGTTCCTGGAACTCAAGACGACGCTCAACACGATGGTCGACACGCTCTCCTCCTTCTCCTCGGAGGTGACCCGCGTCGCCCGAGAGGTCGGCAGCGAGGGCCAGTTGGGCGGCCAGGCACGTGTCGAGGGCGTCTACGGCACCTGGAAGGGCCTGACCACCAGCGTCAACGACCTCGCCTCGAACTTGACCACGCAGGTGCGTGCGATCGCCGAGGTCGCGAGCGCCGTCACGCAGGGGGACATGTCCCGCACCATCTCCGTCGACGCCCGCGGCGAGGTCGCCGAACTCAAGGACAACGTCAACGTGATGGTGGCCAACCTGCGCGAGACCACCCGCACCAAGGACTGGCTGGAGTCGAACCTGACCCGGATCGCCGGCCTGATGCAGGGCCACCGCGACCTGGTGGAGGTCGCCGACCTCATCCTGCGGGAGCTGACACCGCTGGTGAACGCGCAGGCCGGAGCGTTCTTCCTCGTAGGACCCGGCGCGGCACCCGGCGAGGAGCTGGAGTTCATCGCCGGATACGGCACCAGCGGGCCCGGCGAGGGCGCCGATCCGACCAGTGCACCGCTGCGCGGGCTGATAGCGCAGGCCGTCGCGGAGAAGAAGCGCATTCTCATCCAGGACGCGCCCCCGGAGTACGTCAGGATCGAGTCCGGTCTCGGGTCCGCGCCCGCGGCGAACATCCTCATCCTGCCGATCCTCTTCGAGGACCACGCCCTCGGCGTGATCGAGGTCGCCTCCTTCACCAAGTTCAACGACATCTATCTGACCTTCTTCGACCAGTTCGTGCGCACCATCGGCGTCTCGATCAACACGATCATCGCCAACGCACGCACCGAGGTACTCCTCTCCGAATCCCAGCGGCTGACCAAGGAGCTGCGTCAGCGCTCCGAGCAACTCCAGCGCACCAACGCCGAACTGGAGGAGAAGGCCGCCCTGCTGGCCACCTCCTCCCAGTACAAGTCGGAGTTCCTCGCCAACATGTCGCACGAGCTGCGTACTCCGCTGAACTCGCTGCTGATACTCGCGCGGCTCCTGGCCGACAACCCCGACGGCAGGCTCTCCGGGCAGGAGGTGGACTTCGCCAACACGATCTACCGGTCCGGCTCGGACCTGCTGCAGCTGATCAACGACATCCTGGACCTGTCGAAGGTCGAGGCAGGGCGCATGGACGTACGCCCCAAGAAGCTGCCGCTGACAAAGCTGCTCGACTACGTGCACGCGACCTTCCGCCCGATGACGATCGACCGGGGGCTGGCCTTCGAGATCGCAGTCGGCGAGAACGCGCCACGCGAACTGTTCTCGGACGAGCAGCGGCTCCAGCAGATCCTGCGCAACCTGCTGTCCAACGCCGTGAAGTTCACCTCCTCGGGAGGTGTCGAACTGCGCGTGGAGCGGGTGGATACAAGGGAGTTCGAGGAGGAGACGCTCCGCGAGGCCGACACCGTCCTGGCCTTCTCCGTCAAGGACACCGGCAGCGGCATCCCGCCGGAGAAACTCGCAGTGATCTTCGAGGCGTTCCAGCAGTCCGACGGCACCACGAGCCGCAGGTACGGCGGCACCGGCCTCGGTCTGTCCATCAGCCGGGAGATCGCGGGGCTGCTCGGCGGCCGGATCGACGTCGAGAGCGAGGAGGGCGTGGGCTCACGATTCACCCTCTACGTACCGGCGGTCTACCCCGGCAGTACCCCCGCCACCGAGCCGAGCCCGGTCTCGGCGGAGCGGCCGGCGGAGGTCACGGGCCCGGAGCGCCCGGAGCAGAGGGCGGGAGCGGTCACGTCTCCGCCGGTACCTGCTGCGCTGCCCGAGTCTCCGCGTCCTCAGCCGGCGGAATCCGCACCCCGGCCTGAGGCCCCGCCTCCCGCGCGGACGGAACGCGCCGAGTCGACCACACCGGCCGCCTGGCCTGAAGCCACCGAGCCTGCGCCCTCACCGCCGGTGGAGACGGTCGCCCCCGAGCGGGCCGCCCCCGCCGGGCCCGGGCCGAGGGAGGGCGAGAGCCACGACGAAACCTGGCCGGAGACGACGCAGCTCAAGCGCTGGCTCAGCGGACCGCAGGGCCGTGTCCTCTCGGGCACCAACGTCCTCATCGTCGACGACGACATCCGTAACGTCTTCGCACTCACGCACGTACTGGGCCGCGTCGGCGTCTCGGTGAAGTACGCGGAGAACGGCCGCGAAGGCCTGGATGTGCTGGACCGTTCCCCCGAGGTGACATTGGTCCTGATGGACATCATGATGCCCGAGATGAACGGCTACGAGGCCATACGCACGATCCGCGACACCCCGCGCCTCGCGGCGCTGCCCATCATCGCGCTCACCGCCAAGGCCATGTCCGGCGACAGCCAGAAGGCCCTGGAGAGCGGCGCCGACCTCTATGTGGCCAAGCCGGTGGACGTGGACAATCTGCTGTCGGCGATGTACAACCTGCTCAGCTCCCGTGCCGGGGACGGCGACGGCAGCGCCCAGGCCCCCGGGGCAACGAGCAGACCCACATCCCGCCCGGAATCCCAAGCCCTGCACGGCCCCGCCGCACCGGACGGCGGCCCCGGGGCACCGGCCGGCGGCCCCGCCGCACCGGACGGCCCGCCGTCCCCTGACGGCAGCGGGGCTGCGGAGCGCGGTTCGGACCACCCCGGTGACCAAGACGCCGACCCGCCCGGACGGACGACATGACTGCGCCCACGCCTGACAGGTCCAGCATCCTGATCGTCGACGACATGCAGGAGAACCTCGTCGCGCTGGAGGCCGTACTCGGGCCTCTGGACCAGCAGTTGGTGACCGCACGCTCCGGTGAGGACGCGCTCAAGGCGATGCTGCGCCAGGACTTCGCGGTCGTACTGCTCGATGTCCTGATGCCCGGCATGGACGGCTTCGAGACCGCCAGCAACATCAAACGGCTCGACCAGACCAAGGACGTGCCCATCATCCTGCTGACCGGAACCGACGTCGACGCCGACTACGCCTATCGCGGGTACGCGCTGGGCGCCGCCGACTTCCTCTCCAAGCCCATCGACCCGTGGGTGCTGCGTACAAAGGTCAACGTCTTTCTGGACCTTGACCGCAAGAACCGCCAACTCGCCGTACAAGCGGAGCAGTTGCGCCGTCTCCTGGTGGCCGAGCAGACCCACGGCAGGACGGGCGGACCTACGGCGGAGGGCCCCCTGGAGGGCACACGGCACGACTCTCCGGGAGCGCCCGGCAGAATGGGCGCCGGAGCCGGAGGTGCGGAGCAGCTGGCGGAGATCACCGAGAAGCTCGTCCAGATCGAGCTGCTGCTGCGGGACTCGGAGAAGTCCGAAGGGCCCGAACTGGCTGGCCACATCGCCGATTTGGAGGTGGCGGTCCGCAACCTGGGCACGGGGAACGGGAAAGCGTAGGCACTCCCCCGCCCGCCTCGCGCCCTGGTCCGGCCCCCGGCCCGGCCCCCGGCCGGGCTCAGCGGTCCCGCAGGTACACGTCCGTGGAGGCGGTGGTCATGTCGCGGCCGACACGCGCCCGCCTGCGCCCCTCGCGCGCCGCGGCGCTCGCGGCCGACTCGATCCGCAGACCCTCGGCGCTCGTCTCCGTACGGCGGCGGTCCCTGCGGATCAGAACTCCCGTCAGCCAGCCGATGACCGCGAGAACAACTGCGAACACCGCCAGAAAAAAGAACATCGCTCCCCCTTAATCCGCAACGGCACCAGTATCCAGCGGAGTCCGGGCCGTTCGCTAGGGCGCATCCCCATCGGCCCCGGCCCCGGACCCCTCCACGGTCACGGATCCGTCCGGGAGGCCCGCGACATGGACCGTACCGTCGCCGTCCACCCTCACATCGAACCGCCGGCCCCCCAGCCACAGACCGCTTGCGTGCAACGGCCGGTATCCGGCGGCCAGTTCGGGCCGTACGGTCAGCCGCCCGGCCGGTGCGTCCGCCTGGAGCCCCAGGATGGACTGGAGCACCGCCACGGAGGAGGCCGCCGCCCACGCCTGCGGCCGGCAGGCGGCGGGGTAAGGGGCGGGCCTGCTGTCGATGCCGGCGCCATGGCCTGCGAACAGCTCCGGCAGCCTGCCGTCGAAGGAGACCGACGCCCTGACCAGGCCGGCGGCGAGCGACTCGGCGGCGGCGTAGTGGCCTGCGCGGACCAGCCCCTGAACCGCTATGGCCGTGTCGTGCGGCCAGACGGAGCCGATGTGGTAGCCGAGGGGGCTGTAGCCGCCGGAGTCGTCGGCGAGGGTGCGCAGTCCGAAGCCGGAGTCGAGGTGGCTGCCGGCCAGGCGTTCGGCCACCAGGCGGCTCTCCTCCTCGTCGAGCAGACCGGTGCCCAGCAGATGGCCGATGTTGGAGGTCAGCGCGTCCAGGGGCTGCTTGTCGTGGCCCAACGCGATTGCGGGGTAGGGCCCTTGGGCGTCCTCGACCCAGAAACGGTCGCGGAAGCGCAGCCTGAGACGCTCCGCCCACTCCTCCCAGCGGTCCGCGTCCGGACGGCCGAAGGCGCGCAGCATCGCGGCTGCGGCCAGCGCCGCCTCGTGGGCGTACGCCTGGACTTCGCACAGCGCGACGGGGGGTTCGGCGAGGCGGCCGTCACGGTGGCGTACGGCATCGCCCGAGTCCTTCCAGCCCTGGTTGGCCAGACCGTGTCCTGTGCCGTCGACGTACTCGAGGAAGCCGTCGCCGTCGGCGTCGCCGTAACTCTCCATCCAGGCGAGGGCCGACTCCGCGTGCGGCAGGAGGCGTTCGACCTCCTCGGGGCGCATGCCCCAGCGCCAGGCGTCGTGCAGCAGCGTCACCCACAGCGGGGTGGCGTCCACGGTGCCGTAGTAGCAGGGCGGAAGGGCGAGCTCGTCGCTCAACTGCAGCCCGTCGCGGCGCACTTCGTGCAGGATCTTGCCGGGCTGCTCCTCCGTGGCGGGGTCGCTCTCGCCGCCCTGGCGGCGGGCGAGAGTGCGCAGCGTCCCGGCGGCGAGTCCGGTGCCCAGCGGCAGCAGCATGCGGGCCGCCAGGATCGAGTCACGGCCGAAGAGGGTGAGGAACCAGGGGGCACCGGCTGCGAGGAAGGTGTCCTCCGTGTCCTGCGGGTCGGCCAGCAGCAGCGAGCCGAGGTCGGAGCGTGACCGGGCGAACCAGTGGTCGAGTCCGCGGTCGGCGGTCCTCAGAGCGGCGTCAGCGGCCAGAGCGGCGCGCGCCCGGGGGGAGGCCGGGTGGAACGCCGCGCCCTCACGGTCGTCGATGGTGCAGCGCAGCGTGGTCTCCCAGCGCTCGCCGGCGGCCAGTTCGAGGGTGTAGATCAGTTCGCCGGTCTCGCCGGGCCCGGGGCGGGTGCGCTCGGGTGCGGGTGCGGAGGTCAGCCGTACGGTCAGGGAGCCGTCGGCCCAGGTGAGTCCGTCGGACTCGTGCGTGGGCGGCACGTTGCGGGAGGGGTGGCCGCCCTTGACGGTCTCCAGGGCCGCGAGGTCGCTCGCCGCGCTCACGGTCAACTGCACGCCGGTGGCGGTGCGTCCGGCGTTGACGACCGTGAGGGTTTCGGTCAACTCGCCCGGTTCCACCCGGCGTTGGCGTTCGAGGGTGACGGCGGGGTCTGGGCTGTGCTCGGCAAGCCCCCGCAGCACCGTACGGAAGGAGGCTCGCTCGGCACTGTCGGGGCCGCCGCTGATCGGGGCGTTGGGCACTCCGTCCGCGAGGACGGTCAGCAGTGACAGCCCCCTGCGGTCGCCGTGGAAGAAGCCGTCGGGGCCGCCGCCGATCTGTCCGTCCGGGCGGGAGACCGCCATGCTCGGCGCGCAGATCGTGAGGCAGGCGTCGTGCAGAAAGGGCTGGAGTCCCGCCTGGACGGCGGACGCGGTCGTGGCGCCGGTGCCGTCATGAGCCTTGACAGTCGTGTCCACGTGGGCGCAACCTCTCAGTCATTGGATCGATCAAACGACCCTAGCAAAGAGGTCAAGAGCCCAATTTGCCCTCCTTGCGCAGGAGATCACTCCGCCCCGTACGACCGATCTGCCGCTGCCCGCACTGCCACCCGCCCGCGTACCGAGCCGCACGGAGACCGCATCCCATGCCCGCAAGCTCCCGATCGCCCTCGCCCCAGCCCGAGTCCGGTCCGGGCAGCTCGGGTTCGGTCACCATGGCGATGGTCGCCCAGCGCGCGGGGGTCTCCACCCAGACCGTCTCGAACGCGCTCAACACCCCTGGCCTGTTGCGCCCCGGGACCCTGGAGCGGGTGCGCCAGGCGGTGGACGAGATGGGCTACCGCCCGCACCGCGCCGCCCGTTCACTGCGTACGCGCGCCAGCAGGCTCATCGGTTTCGGCATCGAGCCGGCCGGGCCCGGCAACCTTGTCCTCGACCGGTTCCTGCACGCGCTGTCCGAGACGGCGGACGGAGCGGGCTACCGGCTGCTTCTGTTCGCCGCAGGCTCGGGCAAGCGCGGACTCGGCGCCTACGAGGAGCTGTTGAGCGAGCACGGCGTCGACGCGTTCGTACTGAGCAACACAGTGCACGGCGACCCCCGCCAGCCGTGGCTGGAAGAGCGCGGCATCCCCTTCGTCGCCTTCGGCCGCATGTGGTCCGAGAAGGAAGTGGGTGACTGGGTCGACGTCGACGGCGCCGCGGGCACCGAGGCCGCCGTGAAGAAACTGGCCGCCGAAGGCCACACCCGCATCGCCTTTCTGGGCTGGCCTTCCGGCTCCGAGGTCGGTGAGGACCGGGCAGAGGGCTGGCGACGTGCCACGCACGCCCACGGACTCGAACCCGGCCCCCGCGCCTACAGCGTCGACGACGTCGGTGCCGCGGCGCAGGCGGCCATGCCGCTGCTCGATGCGGGCGCGACGGCGGTGGTCGCCGCCAGCGACACACTCGCGCTGGGCTGCTACCGGGCGATCAGCAACCGGGGCGGCACACCCGGCCGCGACGTCTCCGTCGTCGGCTTCGACGACTCCTCGGTCGCCCCGCTCCTCTCCCCCGGCCTCGCCAGCGTCGCCCAGCCGCTCGACGCCGTGGGCCGGGAGGCCATGCGGCTGCTGCTGGCCCGCATGGCCACCCCCGCGAAGCCTCCCGAGCGGGTGCTGCTGCCGCCCTCGCTCGTCGTACGGGCAAGCCTCGGCGCCGCGTCCACCTGAACCTCAGGCGTCACCCCCGCCCCACTCCCCCACATGCCTCTCCATTCCGCCCCATTCCCTTCCCTTCGCGTCAACTCCCCCAGGAGGCCCGCATGTTCCGCCGACCGACCGTGGCAGTCACCGCGTGCGCGGTGCTGCTCACCACCGCGACCGGTTGTTCCTCCGGCTTCGAGAAGAACAAGAACGGACCCAAGCAGGACGAGGGCGGCAAGCAGTCGCTGCGCATCCTGTTCGCCACTTCGGGCGACGCCGAGACCAACGCGGTCAAGAAGGCGACGGCGGCGTGGGAGAAGAAGTCCGGCAACAAGGTCACCGTGCAGATCGCCAAGGACATCGACCAGCAGCTCGGGCAGGCGTTCGCGGGCGACTCCCCGCCGGACGCGTTCTACGTCAACTCCGACCAGTTCGCCAACTACGCGAAGGGCGGCTCGCTGTACGCGTACGGCGACAAGATCCCCGACAAGGAGGACTTCGCTCCCGAGCTGCGCCAGACCTT
>DATMEI010000051.1:0-6543 GCA_035556995.1 Streptomyces sp. | reverse complement strand
CGCTGCACTGGTTCGCCGCCGACCCCTCCGTCGTACGGGGCGACTCGGCGCTCTCCCTGACCGCGCAGGAGCTCGTGGCCGGCCTCGGCGGCGAGACTCCGCCGGCGCCCGCAGGCACCGTGCTCGTCCCCGCCCACCCCTGGCAGGCCCGCGACATACGCAGCCGGCCCGGTGTGCGCGCCCTGCTGGACGCCGGGCTGCTGCACGACCTCGGCACGGCCGGACCCGCGTGGTCGCCGACCTCCTCGGTCCGCACCCTCTACCGCGCGGACGCGCCCGTCATGCTGAAGTTCTCACTCGGCCTGCGCATCACCAACTCCCGCCGCGAGAACATGCGGTTGGAGCTGGAGCGCGGCATCGAGATCCAGCGGCTGCTGGACGCAGGTCTGATGGACGCCCTGCGCTCCGCACACCCGGATTTCGACATCGTCGGCGATCCGGCCTGGCTCGCTGTGGACACTCCCGACGGCGAGCCCGCCGGCCTGGACGTCGTTCTCCGCGACAATCCCTTCCCCGGTGACGAACGCGCCCAGTGCATGGCCGGGCTGGTCTCCGTCCGCCCCGAGCGGCGCGGCACGGGAGGCGGCCGCTCCGACCTCGCCATGCTCGTCCACGGCCTGGCCGGGCGCACCGGCCGTACGGTCGGCGACATCTCCCGTGAGTGGTTCACCCGCTATCTGGAGAAGGTCGTCACCCCCGTGCTGTGGCTGTACGCCACCTACGGGCTCGGCCTGGAGGCACACCAGCAGAACACCCTCGTCATGCTGGACGAGGAGGGCTGGCCCGTCGGCGGCCGCTACCGCGACAACCAGGGCTACTACTTCTCCCCGACCCGCAGTGACGCCCTGTACAAGTGGCGCCCCGGCGTGGGCAAGGACCTGGGCACGTACGTCGACGACGAGGTCATCGACGAGCGGCTCGCCTACTACGTCGGCATCAACAACCTCCTGGGCCTCGTCGGCGCCCTCGGTTCGGAGGGACTGGCCGACGAGGCCGAACTGCTCGCCCGTACCGACGAGATGCTCGCCGCACTGGCAGCCGAGCACGGCGACCGGCTGCGTCTGGCGTCCCTGCTCCGCGAGGAACCCGCGCTGCGCTGCAAGGCGAATCTCCTGACAAGGGTGCGGGGTATGGACGAGCTGACGGGCCCGCTGGAGGCTCAGTCGGTGTATGTGGACATCGTGAATCCGATAGCGAAGGCACGCCGATGACGACGCATGGAGCGCACCAGCAGGCTCCGATGGCCGAGACCGTGCTGGAGGACGGTGTCTTCACCCTGCGGGCCGTCGACCCGGCGGGCGACCGCGAAGCCGTACACGGCTGGATGAACGACCCCGAGGTCGCCCGGTTCTGGGAGATGGCCCAGCCCGCCGAGCAGATCGAGGCGTATCTGCACGAGCAGGTCGCCAGTTCGCACTCCACCCCCTACATCGGCTGCTTCGACGGTGTCCCGATGAGTTACTGGGAGCTGTACCGGGCCGACCTCGACCCGCTCGCCGAGCACTACACCGCCCGCCACCGCGACGAGGGCGTCCATCTGCTGCTGGGCCCGTCGGAGGTTCGCGGGCGGGGACTGGGCGCCCGGCTGCTGCGGGCCGTCTCCGACTGGCAGTTGGCGGCCCAGCCGTACGCGGAGCGCGTCGTGGCCGAGCCGGACATCCGCAATGTCCGCTCCTTGCGTGCCTTCGAGCGGGCCGGTTTCCGCAAGGCGCGGGAGCTGAACCTGCCCGACAAGCGCGCCGCGTTGATGATCCGCGAGCGTGCCGCGTGAGCGAAGGGCAGACCGTGCCCGCCGCCACCGGTGGCACCGCGCGACCGGTGCTGCTCGGGGCGGCGGGCCTGCACATGGTCACGCAGACGGCCCTGGCTCCCTTCTACCCGGCGCTGTTCCGGTCCGCGTACGGCATCCGTGATCTCGCCGCGACCGGCCTGTTTCTGATGCTCTGCCAGCTGGCGGCGGTGATCGTCCTCCCGTTGTGGGGCAGGGCGACCCGGCATGTGCCGCTCGCCCGCCTGGTGACGGCCGGACAAGCCGCCGCGGTGCTGCTGGCGGGGGCCCTCTCGCTCGCGCCGAGCTACCTGGTCTTCACCCTGCTGTCCGTCGCGCTGATCATGGCCAAGTCGGTGGTGCTGCTCGCCTATCCGGCCGTGGCCCGCAGCCATCCGAAGGGACTGCTCTGCGGTGTCGTCCAGTACGTCGCCGTGCTGCACGTCGCGGCCGTCGGCGCCACGGTGCTGGGCACGGTCGTGGTGGCGGTGCCCGACCCCCGGGCGGCCCTGCCGCTGCTCGCGGTGGCGGAGGCGGTGCTGCTCGGGGCGTGCGTGATGCTGCTCCGTGTCCGCCGCGAGCCCGCCTTCTCACGCCCGTCCGCCGCGCAGGAGCCGGTCGCGGCCCACGAGCCGGTCGCCGCGCAGGAGCCGGTCGCGGCGTCGCGGCCCAGCCGTGCGCTCGTCCGGCTCGCCGTCTTCGTGCTGGTGAACTTCGTCGCGGTCACCGCGGTCCGTCCGTACTTCACCGAGTACGCGGCCGAGGGTGGCGCCTCGATCACCTCGGCCTCGCTGCTGTTCGTCCTGCCGCACCTCGCCGTCCTGGCCGTACTCCCCGCGACGCGCACACTGCGGCGGCGGTTCGGCGGGCGGCTGCTGCCCATGGCGCTGGCGCTGGCCGCCGCCGGGCTGCTGGAACAGGCCGTGACCACCGAGGCTGTGCCGCTGGCCATCGGGAGGCTGTTGTTCGGGGCCGGGCTCGGCCTCGCCCAAGTCGCCTTCGACGAGCGGGTGCTGACCATCACGGGATCCGGCGCCGCGTACAGCCTCGTGGCGGCCGCGCAGACCTGCGGGCTGCTGCTCGCCCCCCTGCTCGCCACGGCGACGGCCTCGGCTGCGCTCGCCGGACCGCTGCTGGCAGGCGCCGCGCTGCTGGCCGTACTCGCCGTCCTCGTACGCGGCGACGCCCCACCCGCCCCGACCCAGGAGACCGCTTCCCCGACCATGTTCAAGGCCGTCGTACCCGCTGCCGCCGACCGCCGACAGGCGTCGGCACCTGCCGCCCGATGATCCCCGACGCCGTGAAGGCCCTACTGACCCGCACGACCAGAGAGGCACCAGTTCTCATGTCCGACAAGACCGCCGGACCCGCCGGACCGGGCAGGCACCCCGTCCCCGACCTCGCCGACGTCACCCCCGAAGCGTGGCGCGAGGCCAACCGCCGCCTGCTCGGCAAGACGCTCTCCGAGTTCGCCTTCGAGGAGCTGATCAAGCCGGAACCGCTGGAGGACGGCCGCTACCGCATCGACCTCGACAGCGGTGTCTCCTACGTCTTCCGCGCCACCCACGGCGCTCTCGGATCCTGGTGGGTCGACGGCAGCTCGGTCACCCGCGGTGCGACCGGACTGCTCGGCAACGACACCCGGACGCCGTCCTGGGACGCGCAGGCATTTCTCTGCGACGCCGCCGGGACCATCGGAACCGACGCCCCGACCCTGGGCATGTACCTCACCGAGGTGTCGGCCACCCTCGCGGTCGACGCCGCGCGGATCCAGCACGGCGGAGCGACCGCCGCCGAACTGAGGGAACTCGGCCACGCCGAGCTGGAAGCCCATATGACCGGACACCCCACCCTGGTCGCCAACAAGGGCCGCATCGGCTTCTCCGCCACCGACGTCCGCCGCTACGCGCCCGAGTCCCAGCAGCTCGTACGCCTGCAGTGGATAGGCGTGCACCGTGGCCTGGCGGAGTTCCGTGGCACCTCCGAGCTCAGCGAACGCTCGGTGCGGGAACACGAGCTGGACGCCGGGACCGTGGCCGCCTTCCGGGCCCGTATCACCGACGCGGGCGGCGACCCCGACGCCTATGTGTGGATGCCCGTCCACCCCTGGCAGTGGGACCACGCCGTGCAGGTGCTGTTCGCCGGCGAGGTCGCACAGCGGCGCATCATCCCGCTCGGTGAGAGCGACGACGCATATCTGCCGCAGCAGTCCGTGCGGACCATGACCAACATGTCCGAGCGCGAGCGCTACGACGTCAAGCTGCCGCTGAAGATCGTCAACACCCTGATCTGGCGCGGCATCCCGCCGCACTGCACACAGGGCGCGCCCGTCACCACACAGTGGCTCACCGGGCTGCTCGGCAACGACCCCGTGCTCCGCGACGAGCTGCGGACCGTCCTGCTCGGCGAGATCGCGTCCGTGACCGTCCGCCACCCCTACCTCGACCGCGTCCCCGAGATGCCCTACCAGCACCTGGAGACCCTGGGCTGCATCTGGCGGGACTCGGTCTCCACTCACAAGGACGAGGGCGAGGGCGTACGCACCTTCGCCTCGCTGCTGCACGTCGACGAGCAGGGCACCTCGTTCGCCGCCGAGCTGGCCCGCAACTCCGGCCTCCCCGCCGAGGAATGGCTCAGCAAGCTGTTCGAGACCGTGCTCACGCCTGTGCTGCACGTCCTCTACACCTACGGGATCACCTTCAACCCCCACGGCCAGAACACCCTCATCGGCTACGACGAGAACGACGTCCCGCGGCGGCTCTTCCTCAAGGACTTCGTGGACGACGTCTCCGTGTCGCACACCCCCGTGCCCGAGCGCGGACCGGAACCCGACGGCTACGACAACGTCCTGCCGCGCAAGAACCCGGTCGTCATCCGCCAGCACGTCGTCGACCAGCTGCTGCTGGGCCACTTCCGCTACCTCGCCCCGATCGCCGCCGAGCAGCTGGGCGTCGCGGACGAGAGCTTCTGGCGGCTGGTCCGCGGAGCCGTCGTCGCCTACCACAAGCGCTTCCCCGAGAAGGCCGACCGCTTCGCCGAGTTCGACATGCTGGCGGAGGAGTTCCCCCGCTACCCGTTCAACACCGACCGGCTCGTCGTCACCCGCTACGTCGACCGGGCCCTGCGCCATGCGCTGCGGCCCAACGGCACCGTCCCCAACCCGCTCTCATGAGCGTCGGGATCAGCGCCGCGAAGCTCACCCTCGGCCACGGGGGTGAGCCCGTCGCGCGCGACATCAGCGTCGAGCTGACGCCCGGCGAGGTCACCGCGCTCGTCGGGCCCAACGGCTCCGGCAAATCCACCCTGCTGCGCGCCCTGGCCCGGCTGCATACGCCCGACGACGGTCAAGTGGTGCTGGACGGGCGGGAGTTGGGCTTGTACAAGCCGCGTGAGCTCGCCCGCAAGCTGAGCTTCCTCACCCAGGCCCCGCTGATCCCCACCGGGGTCACCGTCGAGGAACTGGTCGCCTACGGACGCCATCCGCACCAGGGCATGCTCGCCCGCGGCACCGGGGGCGACGACAGGGAGGCGATCAGCTGGGCACTGGACGCGACGGATCTGCACGCCTTCGCCGACCGTCCGCTCGAGCGTCTCTCCGGCGGGGAGCGGCAGCGCGCCTGGATCGCCATGGCCCTCGCCCAGCGCACCGGACTGCTGCTGCTCGACGAGCCCACCACGTTTCTCGACATCCGCTACCAGATCGAGGTGCTGCGCCTGGTACGGCGGCTGGCCGACGAGCACGGCATCACCGTCGCCGTCGTCCTGCACGACCTCAACCAGGCAGCCGCCTTCGCCGACGCGATGGTCGTACTCGCCGACAGCAAGATCGTCGCCTCCGGCACCCCGGCGGAGGTGATGACCGAGGGCACCATTCGGAACGCCTTCGGCGTCGACACCACCGTCACCACAGACCCCCACACAGGTGTCCCCGCCTGCCTGCCTTGCTGGCGCGAGCCGAAAGCCGTGACCGCAGGCACAGCCGGCCGTGACACCTGAGGCCCCTCCGTCCCCGGATCAGAAAGACACGAGGAAATACCGCTCATGCGCAGAATTCGAACCCTCGGCGCCCTCTTGACCACCGCCACGATCACGTTCGCCGCGGGCTGCGGCTCCGCCGGCGACGAAGCCGGCGGCGACACCAAGAAGTCCGACAGCAAGCAGGGCGGCGGTGCCGTCACCGTCTCCGACACCAAGGGCAAGAAGAAGCTGGACGCGCCCGCCAAGAAGGTCGTCGCCCTGGAGTGGACCTACGCCGAGGACCTGTTGTCGCTCGGCGTGACCCCCGCCGGCGTCGCCGACTCCAAGGGCTACGACCAGTGGATCACCGCCGGACCGCGCATCGACAAGAGCGTCAAGGACGTCGGCACCCGCCAGGAGCCGAGCCTGGAGACCCTCAAGGCGCTCAAGCCGGACCTCATCATCACCTCCAAGCTCCGTTCCTCTGCCAACTACAACCAGCTGCAGAAGATCGCACCGACGCTGATGTTCGACCCGTACGCGGGCGGCAGCGAGTTCGACGAGATGCGCACCACGCTGAAGACCATCGGCACCGCCGTCGGCAAGGAGGACGAAGCCGCGAAGGCCCTCGACGGCCTCGACGACAAGATCGGCAAGGCGAAGCAGAAGCTGGCCGCCGGCCGCAAGGAGGGTGACAAGGTCACCGTCGCCCGCGGTTACACCGCCGAGGGCGCCGCCGTCGTCGAGATCCTCACCGACAGCACCATCCCCGGCTCGCTGCTGCCCAAGCTCGGGCTGAAGAACGCCTGGACGGGGAA